>JBGSME010000817.1:0-4082 GCA_041740335.1 Bryobacteraceae bacterium
TCACCGCCCCGTTCAGCGGCAGCCTCCAACGGCTGTTCGGAGTAAGCCGTCTCAAGATCGATCCCGATCTCACTGGCGTCACAAATACCCCGCAAGCCCGCCTCACCATCGAACAGCAGCTCTCGCGCGACATTACCGTCACCTACATCACCAACCTCAACCGGACCCAACAGCAGATCGTCCGGCTCCAGTGGGATTTCTCACGCGAGTTTTCCGTCCTCGCTGTGCGGGACGAAAACGGAATCTTCGGCGTTGACTTCTTCTGGAGGAAACGGTTCAAATGAAACTGCGCGCAGCCAATGACCGGTTGAAGGTGGAGCACAGCATCATTGATGGACTTCGCCCCGTGCTCGAACGCCTGCTCCGCGACAATCCCGCAATCCGAAGCATCGTGCCCGGCGTGATCCGGCGCGTGCGCGACGCCAAGGGCGAAGTTAAGCTCCACGTCACCGTGCCCACGTCGAACGGCTGGAAGGGCATCGCGTTAGCCGCTGGAGCGCGGCAGGAGTTATTCATCAGCACTCCGCAATCGAAAGAGGAACTCGATCACGCCATGCGGCGCGCGCTGGGGTAATGTTACGATGCCCTGGGAGCAAACATGAACAGAAGATATTTCATGATGGGCGCCGCGCTTGCCGCAACCACGGTACGCCGCGTGGCCGTGGCAGCAAGCGATCAGGTGAACATCGGAATCATTGGCGTTGGTGGACGCGGCCGCGCCTTACTCCAAAGTTACGGCAAGATCGCCGGTGTCAACGTCAAAACCCTATGCGACGCCGACAATGCCTCGCTTGAAAAAGCACAGGCCGAGGCCGTCAAGCTCGGCATTCCGAAACCCGCCGAAGCCACAGACATGCGGCGCCTGTTCGACGACAAGGATCTTCATGCCGTCGTCGTCACAACACCGGACCACTGGCACGCCCCCGCCGCGATTCTGGCCGTCGACGCCGGCAAAGATGTGTACGTCGAAAAGCCGGCCTCGCACAATATTCGCGAAGGCCGCCTCATGATCGATGCCGCCCGCCGCACCGGGCGCCGGATGCAGGTGGGCACTCAGTCGCGCAGCCGCGAATCCACCGTGCGCGCCATCGACGTCATCAAGTCCGGCAAGATCGGCAAGGTCCTGATGGCGAAGGCGTGGAACATCCAACTCCGCGAGGATATCGGCCACAAGGAAGACGGCCCGGTGCCGCCTGGAGTGGATTACGAAACCTGGCTCGGGCCCGCACCCTGGATACCCTTCAACGAAAATCGCTTCCACTACAAGTGGCACTGGCACTGGCACTTTGGCACCGGCGACGCCGGCAACGACGGTGCGCATCAGATCGACATTGCGCGCTGGGCCCTCGGCGTCAGCTATCCGGTCCGGGTCAGCGGCTCCGGCCGCAAGGTTTTCTTCAAAGACGATCAGCAGACTCCGGATACCATGCTCGCCACTTTCGATTACGAAGACGGCAAGAGCATGATCTGGGAAGAACGTATCTGGAATCCGTATGGGATGAATGAAATCGAGAACGGTGTCGGCGTTTACGGAACCGAGGGCATGGTCCACATTGGCCCCTACGGACGGCGCTGGGGTTTCAAGGTCTTCGACAGAAAAGGCAAGCTGATCCAGAACGACGACGCGGGCGACAGCGACAGCATCCACCAGCAAAAATTCATCGATTGCATTCGCTCGCGCAAACTGCCGCCCGCCGACATCATGGAAGGCCACCTGTCGGCCCTCCATTGTCATCTCGCCAATATCGTCGCCCGCACCGGACGCAATATTTCCTTTGACCAGGAAACCGAGTCGATACCCGGCGATCCCGTCGCAAACGCCTATGTCGCGCGTTCCTACCGGACGCACTGGGGAACACCGAAGCTACGCTAGGCCGTGGGGAACCAGTTCTCATCGCTAGTGGGAGCATCGAAAGGCTGGCCCAACTCTAACTTGAGCGACTGAATGATCCCATTGATGTAACCGAACGCGTAGGTAAATGCCATCCGTCCGCCCGGATCATCCGGATGTTGCGGCACATGGTCCGGCATCAGCATGTAAGGATAGTCGATCTCATAGAGGGTCCGAAGCACAGCCGGCATCAGCATGTCGCCTTCGTCCGGATAGACCTCCTGAAAATCATCGCGATGCCCGCGGATGTTCCGAAAATGAATATTGAAGATGCGCTTCTTGCCGCCCAGCGTCCGAATCACGTCATGGATCTGCGTCTTCGGATCCTGCAGCATTTCCGCGGTGGTGCCCAGGCACAAATTGAATCCATGATAAGGGCTCTCGTGCAGCCCGGCCATCTTGTAGAGCCCCTCAGGTGTACCAAGAACGCGCACCACGCCTTCGAATCCCTCCGGCGGCATGCCCGGATCGTGCGGATGGCAGGCCATCTTCACCTTGTTCGTGTGGGCAACCGGAATCACGTTCTTAACGAAATGCGTAATCCGCTCCCACGCCGTTGCCTCGTCCACTTTGCCCGCGCGCGTCTCGGCGGGAAAATCCTTACTCGCTTTGGCCTTCTCGAGATTCCATGTCGAATAGGTACTGCCGCCGCGCCCCGGTGTTCGTTCCGTGCGCACCACGCCCAGAATGGACATGTTGTACTTGATCCCTGGCAGCCCGGCCGCCCGCACATTCTCGATGCATTTGCAGAGGTCGTCGATGTCGCGCTGGCGCTCCGGCTCTTTGCCAAGCATGATCGAAGGCCGTTCTTCCCGGTCAATGTGGCTGGACGAAAGAAACGGCGCGGCGACGGTTTCAATGATGATTCCATGCTTGTCGCACAGTTCCTTCATCGCCGAGAGCTCGCTCACCGCCCAGAAGCCGCGTCGCGGATAAGGGGGTTTCGGCGGATAGGCGCAGATATGATTCACGCCATGCCGTTTGAAGAACTGCAACGTAGGTTCGTCAGTCGGGGACCGTTGCGTGCCAACGTGCAATCTCACGGGCTTGTCCTGCCATCGCACCGGAGCAGTGGCAACGGGTTTGGATCCGGTCTCACCGCAACCGCTCAGCATGGCTGCTGCGCCGCCGGTGGTGGATGCGCTCAAGAAGCGTCGTCGATTCATGTGCATCAAAGTATCAGAACTTGAGGGCCGCCGCCACTCAGCTCGTGACACTCCGCACATGACACTCAGAACTTGACGAGCCGGTAGGGGAACTCCGAATCAGCCGTCGTCTCGAAAATCGCCCAAAGATGGCGCCCATCGAAGCGAATCAGCCGCGCGGCCGAGAGTCCCGGGAAAGTCAACGGCTCCGCTAGGCCGTCGGCTCCCGAACGCCGGATCGCGCCAGCCTGATCTCCCACCCAAAGATAAGTGCCGTCGAACTCGAGACTCAACGGCCGGCCAGCCCACGGAACTTGCGTAGCTCCCGCGCCTGAGCTGTCGTTAAAACCCGGCAACAGTAATGCCAACCGTGCGTCGGCTGGGCAGGCTACCCAGACGTTCATTCCGTCAAACACCATCGCACCGAGATCGGGATCCGGCGAACAGGCGGGCCCGGATCCGGCGATCGCCCCAGTCCCTGATTCACGCCGGTTTACGAAGCCCGAATCATTGATGGTGAAGATGTTGTGTCCATCGTAAAGCAGACCCTGGATCTTTTCAGGATTGCCCTCGAAAACCACCACCCCAGTCCGCGACACCTTGTAGAGCCTATCCGCGGCCACCCAAAAATGAGAACCGTCCCAAATAACTCGTGTTGCGGTTGCCAGCGCGAATTGAAAATTCTGATTGGGCGTCAAGCCCTGAGCAATGCTCGATGCCGAGCCGAGAGCATCGCGTCCATGCACTTTTCGAATTCCGTTCTCGTAGACCGACCACATTGAGACGCCATCGTAGGCGACCGTCGATCCGAGAGGGATTTGCGCTTCCGCCTCGACGTATGCGGCGGGGCGCTCCACGCCCAGTGCATCGCCGATCTGGAATCGATTGATCGTGACGTCGCCATTCGCCTTCGACGGCACGTAGACAGCGTTGCCGTCATGCTCCAACCCGCGAACGTTGCCCTCGATTGGAATGCTGGCCAGGATGCTCCGCGCGTCTCCCCACTGGCGGAAGGCGACCCGCCGGGCCGCAAGCAAACCACCATC
>JBGSME010000818.1:0-7023 GCA_041740335.1 Bryobacteraceae bacterium
CGAGTGCCCCAACACCCGCCTTATTCGCTCCGTCTATTGGTTGAGCGCCTCACCTTCATAGCGCTCGTCCTCTTGCTGAATGCGGGATTGGGTTTCGGCCAACAGTTAGGCATGATCGGTGGCTATGTCGCACCGGGGACGCTAAGTTTTGCACCGGGGCAGATTGGCACGATCTATGTCTTCGGTGTCGACGACGACCTCTACCCACCCAACGGGCAATTGACCGCCACCTCTCTCCCGCTACCAACCGAGTTAGGTGGGATCTCGGTGCTGTCGAGAATGGCGGGGAATCCTCCTTTCGATAGGAAATCGGCGATTCTTTCCCTCAGTCAATGCTGCCGATCCGGAAAGAAGATGGGCCTGATGATCACGCTACAGTGGCCTGGCCCGCCCTCCTACAGTGTCTTCAACACCGCCCTGGCCGTTGTAGTCGCGAAAGGCGCGGAGATCGCATCGGAAGCCGTGAGCCTGACAGGGGGACCGCCGCGAGTCCTTTCAGGCGGTTGCCCGGCCCGGCCGCCAACACTCATCCCGGAACGGAGCGACTGCAATCGCAATCTCTCCGCGATTGTCACTCATGCGGACGGAGCCCTTGTAAGTAGGTCCCATCCCGCTCGGGGCGGGGAGACTCTCGTGGTTTATGCCGTCGGCTTGTATCCCGCGGACGTGTCGGCGCCGGTCGGTGTTGCGTCACCGACGCCGGCCATCGCTATCGGCAGCGTTCTAGTGAGCCTCGATTTTGCATACGACGGAGGTCGCAACCCGCGCACCGAGCGGTTTATCCCGCCCGAGTTCGCGGGCCTCACCCCTGAAGCCGTCGGTCTCTATCAGATCCACGTTTCCGTCCCGGACGTACCACCCGAAACGCTTGCATGCACGGAGGGTCCGGGGCCACCGGTACCAAGTAACTTGAGCATTGCGATCCGGTCGGGGTTTGAAACGGATCGCATCGGAGTATGCGTGGAGCCCGCAAACCCCACTGGCAAGGCTACCCTCGAAATGCGAACCGCCGCGCCAGACGCCCCGCGCTTCGACCCCGCCGGATTTCCGATCGGCTATCCCGGCGTGCAATAAACCTACCCGCGCTTCCGCTTGTTCTTCACCAGCGGATCCCGGGGAACATAGCCCAACCCCTCCGACAGCGCCTCCACCAATAGCGACAACGTCTTCACACGGGCCCAATACTTATCGTTGGCCTCAACCAGATGCCAAGCCGCGGTCCGCGTGGACGTCCGCAAGAGCATCTCTTCCACCGCCTCCTCATACAGATGCCACTTCTCGCGATTCCGCCAATCCTCCGCCGTCAGCTTCCACGCCTTGTAGCCGACGCGCTGCCGCTCTTCAAAGCGGCGTAGCTGTTCGTCGCGGGAAATGTGCATCCAATACTTCACCAGCACCGCGCCGGACTCAACCAGTTGCCGCTCGAACGAATTGATTTCCTTGAACGCGCGCTTCCATTCGGCTTCCGCCGCGAACCCTTCCACTCGCTCCACCAGAACGCGGCCATACCAGGAGCGGTCAAAAATCGCGATCTGCCCGCGCTCGGGAACCCTGCGCCAAAATCGATACAAGTAGTGGCGCGTGCGGTCTTCGCCATGCGGGGCGCTGATCGGATAGACGGTATAGCCGCGCGGGTCCAATTTCTCGGTGATGCGCTTGATGGTGCCGCCCTTGCCGGCCGCGTCCCAGCCTTCGAACACGATCACCACGGGCCGCTTCTGAAGGTAGAGTTGCAGCCCCAATTCGCGCAGTTGGATCTGCCGCCGCGCTAGTTCGGTGGCGTAGGACTTGCGGTCGAGCGCCCGTGTGAGGTCCAACGTTTCAAGCATCAGCCGTCGGCCCCTTCGCTTCCCCCGGCCACCTCTTCCGATTGATCAAGAAGTTCCAGCGCATTCCGAACGTCCTGATCGCGCAAGACGTCGTCCTCGGGCGCCGCCACGGGCGGGGCATGCTCGCCGAGCCTTCTCTCGAGCGCCCCAATCGTTGTTTCCAGAACGCGCCGCCGCGCGTGCCATCGCGAGGTAGCTTCAACGATGGTCCACGGCGCCACGTCGGACTCGGTGAGTTCGAGCATCTCTTCGGCTGCTTCGAGGTACGCGTCGTATTGTTCGTTCTGTTGCCACGCGGCGCGGTCAATCCGCCACGCCTGCAGTGGATTTTTCTCGAGCTTCCGGAATCGCCGCCGCTGCTCCTTGCGGGAAATGTGAAAGAAGAACTTCACGATCGCGACGCCATCGTCGGATAGCATCCGCTCGAATTCGTTGATGTCCTGATAGGCCGCCGTCCATTCCTTCTGGTTGACCCGTTTATCGATGCGGTCGCCCAGCACACGGCGATACCAGGAATGATCGAAAATAACCATTTCGCCGCGATTGGGAATCTTCAGCCAGAAACGCCACAGCCAGGGCCGGTTCTGTTCAAAGGTACGCGGCGGCTCGATCGAATACAACTTGAAGCCGCGCGGATCCAGACGCTGCGTGATCGTGGAGATCGCACCGCCTTTGCCCGCCGCGTCCCAGCCCTCGCACAGCAAAATGGACGGCACTTCCTGATCCCAGCAGGCTTTCTCCAGATCGTACAATCGCCGTTGCAAGGCCGGCATCTCGCGCTTATATTCTTCCCGCGAGAGCGACCGGTTTAGGTTCACCTTTTCGAGCATGTGCTGCCTGAAGCCCGCGCCTCCGCTAAGCCTCGGCCGGCTTGCGCCGCAGCAGTTCCAGTTGAGCAGCCACCGGATCCACACCATCGGCGGCCTTCGCCCGGCCGTAGCTGCCGTCCCACGCCATGATGCGCGCTTTTGCCGTATCGGCCAGATACACCGCCAGGATCTCATCTCGAATGCGCGCCCGCATCGCGGCGCTTTGCACCGGAAACAGAACCTCCACGCGCCGGTCAATATTCCGCGGCATCAGATCGGCGGAGCCGAGATACAGTTCCTCGCCGCCTTCGCCCCCGTTTCGGAAATAGAAAATACGGCTGTGCTCGAGGAACCGGCCCACCACGCTGCGAACGCAGATGCGGTCACTGATGCCCGGGATTCCGGGCCGCAAACAACAGATTCCGCGGACAAGCAACTCCACCGTCACGCCAGCCTGCGAGGCCTGGTAGAGCAGACGGATGATCCGAGCGTCCACCAGCGCATTCACCTTGAAGATCAACTTCGCTTCGCGGCCGGCGCGGGCATGCTCAATCTCGCGTTCAATCCTGGTTTCGAGTGCCGGGCGCAATGTCACCGGCGCTACAAGCAGTTTTCGATAGTCCGACTTTGCCGAGTAGCCGGTGAGATAGTTGAACAAATCCGACGCGTCCGCGCCGAAGTCCGGGTCGCAGGTGAACAGCCCGAGGTCGGTGTAAAGATGCGCCGTCACAGCGTTGTAGTTCCCGGTGGAAAGATGAACGTAACGCCGCATCACATCACCTTCGCGACGGACCACCAGCGCTACCTTTCCGTGGATCTTCAGGCCTACCAGGCCATACACGACGTGAACTCCCTCTTTTTCGAGAGCGCGCGCCCATTCGATGTTGGACTCCTCGTCGAACCGCGCCTTCAATTCCACCAGCACCGCCACCTGCTTGCCATGCGCTTGCGCTTCAAGCAACGCATCCACCACCGGCGAATTGGCGCCGGCCCGGTAGAGCGTCATCTTGATCGCCACCACGTGAGGGTCCCGCGCGGCCGCGCGCAAGTAGTCGACTACCGGCTGAAACGAGTCGAACGGATGATGAAGCAGGATATCGCCGCGCCGGATCAGCGAAAATATATCGTCGTCGGCGCGTAATCCGTTCAGCGTCGCCGGGAGGAACGGGGCTTCCTTGAGATCGGGACGCGGTATGGAGGCGAGGTGCCGCAGCCGGCTCAGCGCCAGCGGATCCTCCATATGATAAATGTCGCTATCGGCGATCCCGAGGTTCTCTTTCAGGATGGCAAGGACGCCCGCCGGCACCTCGTTGGTCACCTGCAATCGGACAACGTCGCCAAAGCGGCGCAGCCGGACACTCTCCTCCACCGTCTCCAACAGATCGCCGGACTCCAGTTCCTGAATATCCAGATCCGCGTCCCGCGTCACCCGGAACATGTGGGACTCCACCACCGACATCCCCGGAAACAACGCCGTCAGATTCGCCTGTATCACCTGCTCAATCCAGACAAACGCGTGCGGTTGCGAGTGATTGCGCGCCACCGCCATCAGCGGCACCAGTTGCGGTAGCGTATCCGGCACTTTCAACCGGGCAAAATGCTGTTTGCCGCGCGGGTCGCGAATCACGATCGAAAGGTTCAAGCTCAAGTTGGAAATGTGCGGAAACGGGCGGCTCGGGTCCACCGCCAGCGGCGTCAACGCCGGGTATATCGTGGCGGAGAAATAACGGTCCACCGTTTCACGCTGCGCCGCCGACAGGTCCCGATAGTTAAGAATGCGAATGGACTGCTCCTCGAGCTCACGCACAAGCTCGCGGCGGCAGGTCTGGGCTCGCTTGACGATTTCCTGAAATTGCTGCCGGATCGCTTTGAGCGTCTGGAGGGGAGACAAACCGTCCGGACCGGGATCGAAGACTCCGGCATCCACCTGGTTCTTCAGTCCCGCTACGCGAACCATGAAAAACTCATCGAGGTTCGATCCGAGGATCGAAAGAAACTTGACCCGCTCGAGGAGGGGATTTGATCGATCCATCGCCTCATCGAGCACGCGGGTTTGAAACGCAAGAAGGCTCAACTCGCGGTTAACGTAGAGGCTGGGGTCGTCAACCGAGACAGTTTTACCTTGCCAGATTGGCTGAGCCGCTTCACTCATGGCGGGGGAGACGTTCTCAGTATACCCTGTGCCGGACAGCGCCCAATCGCCGATTCTCCCGTTCTCCAGCCGGGTACACTGACAGGATATGGGCACCACGCAGCAGCTTCACCTGAGCCGTATATGAACGGCATGGAATCGGAAGCGCGGTTTCTGTGCCGCCGCTTTCTGCCCGGAGTAACACCAGACAACAAGCTGCTTCAATCGTACGCCGCGGCGATTGCGATCTGGGCGCCCGGGAGCGATCCTCTTGTCTCCAAGGTCATGCGCCACGGCCTCGATGCCGAAGCGGTCGAGTGCTATCTCAGGCTGCGAAGTGGACGCAACGGGTTGACCAGCCGCGCACAGGCGCTGCTTATGCTCGCCGAAGCGGCCGGACAGGGTGGCGGGGCGTTTCAATACGAATCGCGGGCGGTCTGGACGACCCTCGCCCTGTTGCTGGCCGAAGTGGCCCGCAGCGGGTATCTCTTTTGCAAGGGTGCGGTTCTGGTGAAGCTTTATGGGCTCCTCGATCGCTGACGCAATCATCATCGGATCCGGACCCGCCGGCGCCATGGCGGCGCTGGGGTTGCGCGGCGCGCGTGTCATCATGCTCGACGTGGGCCATACCGCGCCTCGTTTACCGCGTGTTGAAGAGAGTGTTCTCTCGATGCGGCGTTCCAGCCGCGACATTGGCGCTTTGGCCGTTGGAGACGGCTACCAGGGCCTACGAAACGCCTTCGAGCGCACCACGAGTCTCAAACTGAAGTCGCCCGGTACCGAGTTTGTCATCCGCGGCTCGGAGCAACTCGCCCCTGTCGACTCGCAAACTTTCGCGCCCGTGATCAGCCTCGCGCTTGGGGGCTTTGGCAACGCGTGGGGGGCTGGCGTCTACCGATTCGGCGAAGAAGACATGACGGGCTTCCCGATCGGTCCGGACCAGCTGGCGCCGCATTACGACACTGTGAGTGAGCACATCGGGATCGCCGGCGCCGAGGATGATCTGAACGCGGAATTCGGACAGGAGCCGCATTTGCAGCCGCCGCTGCGCCTTAGCCGCAATTGCGCCGCAATACTGGCCGCCTACGAGCGCCGCCGGAAGGCGACGGAGGAGGCCGGCCTCAAGATCGGCAGATCGCGGCTGGCAGTGCTGAGCCAACCCCATCGCGGCCGTTCCGCCTACGAATATCGAAGCGCCGAGTTCTACCAGTGCGGCGATCCGGCGATCTACAATCCGGCGTTCACGATTCGCGAATTGATCGACGATGAAAGCATTCAGTACGAGGGCGGGTGGATGGCGCTTCGATTTCGCGAGACGCCCGATTCGGTGGAAGTGCTGGCCTCGCGCGGATCCGAGCAGAGGACGTTTGCCGCCCGGCGCCTGCTTCTCGCCGCCGGATCGCTGAACTCGGCGCGGATTGCCCTGCGGTCGTTCGACGATTTCGAGACGTATCTTCCGCTGCTCGACAATCCGATGATGTGCTTCCCCTTGCTCCATCCGGGCTCCCTCGGCGCGCCGGTGGAAGAGCGCGAGTCCGGAGTGGCTCAACTAAACCTCGTCTACCGCCACGAAGGTATAACTTATCAAGGGAGTATCTACGCCTGCCGCGGGACGTTACTTTCCGACGTGCTTTCGGACCTGCCCTTCGCCTTGAGAAGTAACTTGCGGCTACTGCGGCTGCTGCTGCCGGCAACGTCGATGCTGATGTTGTTCTGCGCGGCCGGGCCCGAATCGTCGAACTTCCTGCGGCTGCAATCCAACGGAACGCTCGAAGCGGGATACGCGTGGACACCGCCACCGGGCGCCGCCCAACGGCTCGCAGGCCTCCTGGGAGAACTCGGATGCAGAACCAGCGCGCGACTGTGCCGCGTTCCGCCGATGGGCAGCGGTATCCACTACGCGGGCACCCTGCCGATGCGCGAGCGGCCCGGCCGCTTCGAGTGCGATTCCCGCGGCTTACTCGGCGAAACCCGCAGCGTCTACGTTTGTGACGGCGCATGGCTGCCGCGCCTGCCGGCCAAGAACCTCACTTTCACCATCATGGCGAACGCGATGCGCGTAGCCGCCGGTGTCCGCGAGGGCCTCCGATGACAATCGCGATGACGGGCATGAACGGCTATCTCGGAAGCATCTTGGCCGCGCGCTGGAGGGACCGCGGACACCAGGTACGCGGAATCACCGCGCGCCTCGGCGATCCAGTGGCGCCGGAAGAGATGGCGGACGCCGATATCCTCGTCCACTGCGCCTACGATC
>JBGSME010000819.1:0-2643 GCA_041740335.1 Bryobacteraceae bacterium
CCTCAAGCTCACCGCCCAGTTGTTCCCGGTGGAATCGGCGGCGAATGAAGCACGCCTTGAGGTCCGGGCTCCCGGCGAGGCTTGGCGCTTCGCCGCCGCCGTTCCCATTGACCCCGGTTACACCGCCCGCTTCCGTCTCTCAGACTGGAACTCTTCCCGCGACTGGGAATACCGCGTCACCGCCGCCGGAGGCACCTACTCCGGCCGCATTCGCAAAGAGCCGCCCGCGGGCCAATCCCTCGTCCTCGCCCTGTTCAGTTGCCACATGCCCGCCGTCCGCAGCGGTCGCGACACCAGCCCGCAAGAATTTCCCGATGGAGAATTTCTCGGGCGCTACACCCACAAGTGCATTTACTTTCCGCACCAGCCGGTGATCGACGCCGCACGAACTCACAATCCCCACCTGCTGCTGTTCACCGGCGACCAGATTTACCAGAGCGTTCCCACTCCCGCCGATCCGTCTCCCAATCCCGCCCTCGACTATCTGTATAAGTGGTACCTCTGGCTCTGGGCCTTCCGCGATCTCACCCGCGACACCCCGGCGATTGTCCTCGTCGACGATCACGACGTCTATCATGGAAACATCTGGGGCGAAGGCGGCCGCAAGGCTCCCGATGGCGATCAAAACCTCGGCGGCTACGTTCGCTCCCCTGAATTCATCAATCTCGTCCAGCGCACCCAGACCTCGCACAATCCCGATCCGTTTGACCCCGCGCCGGTCGATCAGAACATCGGCGTTTACTATTGCTCGTTTGACTTCGGCGGCGCCAGCTTCGCCCTGGTTGAGGATCGCAAGTTCAAAGTGGCCAGCCCATCGCCCCGCCGCCGCACGCCGCCGCCGGTTCTCCTCGGAACCCGCCAGGAGCGCTTCCTCGATCAATGGGCAGAGGATCGCTCGAAACCGAAGATCTGCGTCACCCAGACCGTCTGGGCCTGCGTCCACACCACCGAAACCGGAGCCCCCGCCAGGGACTTCGACTCCAACGGCTACCCCAAGCCCGGCCGTGACCGCGCCATCCGCCTCATGAAGAGGGCCGGTGCCCTGCTCCTGTGCGGCGATCAACACTTGGCCACCCTCATCCGCCACGGGCTCGACACCTTCACCGATGGCGTGGTGCAGTTTTGCGCGCCATCCACTGGTACCAGCTTCCAACGCTGGTTCGAACCCGCGGCCCGCAACGCCAACGGGGACTCAACCGACGCCTTCGGCAAAATGTTCCGCATGCTCGCCGTCGCCAACCCGCCCATCTCCTACGCCGCCTACCGGAAGATCAAACGGCGCGGCAACGGGCTGTTCGACAAAACAAAGAAGAGCGACGGCTTCGGCATCGTCCGTGTCGATTTCCGCCGCCGCCGCTTCATCCTCGAATGCTGGGACGATCGCGGCTCGGCGCAATATCCCGGCTGGCCCTACACCCTGCCGTTTGATCAAACCGGATGAGCGCGTTCCACCCAAGTCCGGCGCAAGCTTACGCATCCCTGATCGCCGGCCTGCTGTTGATCTACGTCGAATGCTGCCGCCCGGGCACGGTGCTCCCGGGTGCGGCTGGCTCAGTGCTGTTCCTGTTGTCCCTTTCGCGAATCGCCGAATTCGGATTCACCGCCGACGGCCTCGTCCTCATCGCAGCAGGACTGGCGCTCATCGCCATCGAAAGCATCCTGCGATGGCCCGGCATCCCCGGCATGGCCGGCGCCGTCGTTCTCGCGGCCGGAGTAACCCGCCTGGCACAGCAGCGGCCCATCTCATGGTCCGCCGCTCTGCCCTTATCCCTGCTGTTTGCCGCCGTCACCGTTGTGCTCGGCTCGCTCGCCTGGCGGGGCTACTGGGCCAAACGGCTGTAATAACCGTTTATCGAAGAAACGCCTCCGGCAATCCGCCATCCACCGGAATCACGTGTCCCGTCGTCTTTGCGCTGCGGCCGCTGGTGAGATACAAAATCGCCTGCGAACAATCCGCCGGCGTGATCGGAAGTTTCGTCAGTGTCCGTTGCGCGTAGAACTGCGCCAGCTTATGCCGAAGCTCGTCGGTCGATTCCGATTCCGCGTACGCGATCTTGTACTTGGCAAGCGACGCCATCACGCGATCCCTCGGGAACATCGTCGACCCTTCCACTACCGTCGCCGGCGCAATCGCATTCACACGGATCCCCGGCGATAGATCGATCGCATATTCGCGCACCAGATGGCTCACCGCGCTCTTCGAAACATCGTAGGCCTCGCTGCCCCGCTTTGGAACCACCGCGTTCGCCGAACTCGTCAGCACGATCGTCGATGGCAGATTCTGCTCCCGCAGCACGATCGCCGCTTCGTCCAGCAGAAAATGATTGCCCGTCACGTTCACATTCAGCGTGAGCGCCCATTTCTCGTCGGTCAGCTTTCCATGCAAGTCCGGAGCGATAAACACCGCCGCGGTGTTCACAACCCCGTCCAACCCGCCGAACGCGAGCACCGTTTTGTCGATCGCATCGTCAATCGACTTCCGGTCAGTAAGATCGATATAGCAGAATCCCACGGCCTCCTTCGAAGTCAACGCCACCGCCTCGGCCGCTACCTCGCCCGCCGCTTCCTCATTTTTGTCGGCCACCATCACGTTGGCGCCGCCGCGAGCCAGATCAAGCGCCGTCATCCGCCCGATCCCCGCGC
>JBGSME010000820.1:0-2555 GCA_041740335.1 Bryobacteraceae bacterium
GTCTCGCCCGAAGACGGAGGCGAGCGAGCCGGGAGCGATGGCCGGCGAGAAGTCGGCGGCGTTGGTAATGCCGGTGACGGTGGCCGCCGGGAGCGTGAGCGGACACAACACGGCCAGAAGCCAGTGGAAGGTTCTCATCGCCGGGCTCCTATTGGGCCATCTTGAGTTGGAATATCTTGCCTTCGGAGTCGTAGCAGGCTTCGACGCTGATCCGGGAGCGGAGGGCGTTCTCGAGGCGGCTCGAGATTTCGGGGTAGGCGGGCGGCTTCACCTGGCAAGAGGTGCAGGCGCGCGTGCCGCCGATGGTGACTTCGTCCGGGAGTCCGGCGGCGATGAGTTGGAGGGAGTAGGTGATGGAGTCGACGCGGCCGGAGAGGCACCCGGCGGTCGCGGGGTTGGGGACGGCAATGGGTGTGCCCTCGGCAACCACGCGAAGCGAATACCGAATCCCACTTCCGTCGAAGTACAGGACCACATAGTGCTCGCCTGAAGACGCTACCTCGTAGGTGAGCGATCCAGGGTCTCCGTAGCGCTCCTGTGCCAGAAGGTTGGCCTGTGAGAAACGGCAACAAGTCGGTCTAGCGCGGAGCCCAGGCCCAAATATTCCGACATAGGTCGTTGATAGATTTCGGGTCGACGACGCGCTTCGGATGGTCACCGTAAACTTCTGGCCTCGCGCCAGAGCGATCTTGTAGTGAATGAAGGGACGCTGCACTCGATCCCCGATGTCCTCAACCGTGGACCCAAGGGAGATGGGTATTGCTGAGTTGGGCTGGTCACCTGGTTCCTGAGCGACGGCCGATCCTCCAAAGACGAGCAGACCAATGGCCAATAAGCGTGAGATGCTGCGTTGCATACGTTCTTCCTCTCAATGGTGTCCGGACGCCAAAGACAAGGCGACCGGTATTCGCAAAATCATGTATGCGAAAAAGCGCGGCAGAGGAAAGAAAATATCAGCAAATCGATCCCCTACTTTGCGGTCCGTCCGGCCATTTCGCATTGGGCATGGAAGTGCACGACATCGCATACGATGTGACATTCTCGATGATATGGAATTGGTGCCCGACACCGATGTCATCGTCGCCGCCCTGCGGAGCCCGTCGGGTGCATCCGCCGCTCTGTTGCGACTGGTCGAGGAAGACCGGGTGACGTTGCTGCTCAGCGTCGCCTTAGCGTTGGAATACGACGCGATCTGTCAGCTCCCGGAGCACTGCATGGCAGCGGGAATCAGCCAAGGTGACGCCAAAATGTTTGTAACAACTCTGATCAGCATGGCCAGGCCAGTGGAGATTCACTTCCGCTGGCGGCCTCAGCTTCGAGATGCCGGTGACGAGATGGTATTGGAAACCGCGGTCAATGGGGGAGCGGATGCGCTGGTGACCTTCGACCATCGGGACTACGGGGTCGGCCCCCAAGTTTTCGGAATCCCCATTCTGCTGCCCAGAGAAGCTTTAAGGAGAATCGTGCGATGACAAAGACCAGTACCTATCCCTTGCGCCTGCCCGTGTCGTTGAAGAAGGCGGTCGAGCGGCTGAGCAAACAGGACGGCACCAGCATCAACCAGTTCGTGGCGATGGCCGTGGCCGAGAAGGTCTCCGCGCTCGAGACAGCCGAATATTTCGAGCGGCAGCGGTCCCAGGCGGATCGAAGCGCGTTCCGCCGCATTCTGGATCGTGAGGGCGGTGAGCAGCCCCGGCCGGGCGACGAACTCGAGCCGGCGTAGAAGCCTGGACCCGTCGTAGCCTCTACGCCACCCGAGGCTCGACGTAGGACACGGCCGTGGAAGGTTCGGGAATGGGTAAGCCGTCCTCCTCCAAGCCTTCCAGATGAAGCTCGATCGCCTCCCGGATGTTACGTTCCACTTCTTCGATCGTGCCCCCGGTGGTGATGCAACCCGGCAGGTCCGGGACGTAGGCGGACAAGTTGCTGCTTCCAGCCTCGATGACCACGGCGTATTTCTTCATGGCTTTCCTCGCAGTCCTGCTTGGGTCAGAATGCTCTTGAGCGTCCCGGGATGGACGTCGTCACCCGGATGCCCAGGAATTGTCACGCGGCCTTGCTTCAGGGGGTGCTTATACTGGCGATGGCTCCCCTTCGTTCTCAAGTGCTGCCAACCATCGGCCTCCACCAAGGCGATCAGGTCCCGGATCTTCATTCCGATGCTCTCTCATTCTACCGAACTCCGCGAGGCGACATCGCGCGCCACGGCACTGGCCGGCGTCCCGAGAGCGAGCACCGCGTGCGGCTCCGGGCACGGAGGATCAGAACAGTGCCCGAAACGCGATCGGCAGGAAGAGCGTCCGCGGACGCCCGTGAACCACCGAAAATCCCTAAATCGCGGACTTCGCACTCGAAAGGCTCATTATAAATATGCGTAACCCATGCTCGACAGCGGCATCTTTTTCGTGATTCGGCATGCGGCCGTATCAATCCACCGCCGCCCCCACCGCCGCCGCCCACTCCCCAATCCCCACCGGCCGGCCGTGCGGATCCGAATCGAACGCCGGAGTCAACAACTGCGCCAGTCCCACCGCCCGGTCACCAACCGCAACCCG
>JBGSME010000821.1:0-3033 GCA_041740335.1 Bryobacteraceae bacterium
TCCTCACGCGGCCCCTCGCCGAATCGCGCTTCATTCGCGCATTCGATTTTCGCCCTGCCTCCCCAGCCATCCATCACGCGCTCCTGTTCCTCGATTCCACCCAGGCGGCGCGCCGACGGGACTCCGAAGACCGGGACTCCGCCGGCTACCCCTGCTTCGGGACCCCGGGCTTTCTCCCATCCGCCAGCCTCGGCGGCTGGACGCCAGGCAACACCCCGCTTCCTTACCCCGCAGGCGCGGCCGTCCGCTTCCGCTCCGATGCCGATCTCGTCCTCCAGCTTCATGTCCACACCGACGATCCAACGCAAACCCCCATCGTCATCAACCCCGAGATCGGCCTGTATTTTCAGGACGCCGCACCCACCCGCCGCATGATGGACGTTCCCCTCACCTCCCGCCGGATCGATATCCCTCCAGGTGAAAATCGATACGTCGTTCGTGACCACTTCACCCTGCCCGCGCCCCTCGAAGTTACCGGCATCATCCCCCACGCCCACTTCCTCGCAAAGACCATGCGCGGCTGGGCCATCCTCCCCGACCATACCCGTATCACCCTGATCGACATCCGCGATTGGAACTTCAATTGGCAGCAGCAGTACCGGTACGCCAAACCCTTCGTGCTCCCCGAGGAAACCAGGATCGAGATGGAGTTCGTCTACGACAATTCCGCCGCCAACCCCCACAACCCATTCTCCCCACCGCGCCGCGTGCAATGGGGACCCGATTCCACCGACGAAATGGCCGGACTTCACCTCCAGGTCATGCCCCTCGACGACGACGGCGCCGCCGAACTCGCTCAAAGTCTTTGGGGCCGGCTGATGCGCGAACGCTGGGGCTCGCTCGAATCCGTGCCCCAAAAATAAGCGGCCGCCCCCATCCGCCCAGTCCCGCAGTCCCCGCGGACTTCTTCGTGCGACAATAGTTCTCAGGTACTGGACGAGTGAATCGCCGCAGCGACGATTTCGAGCCTAAGCAGTCCGAGCGTTCACCGGCGAAAGCGTCCCGCGCTGGGTCGGCGAAGCCATCCGCCGCAAAGGGCAACAGCCGTGTTCCGCGGCGTCTCCAGCGATTCCTCAAACATCCCCTCGGCCAAGCTTTTGTGGGTGTTACGGTATTCCTGCTGGCCACCGGACTCCTGGTTTTTTTCTATTTCTACAACCACTACGCGGCGCTCATTGAGGAAAAGCTCGCCCAGGGTCCATACTCAAACACCTCCAAACTCTACGCCGCGCCCCATGTCATCTCAACCGGGGACCGCATCGAAACTGCCGAAATCGTGCAATCCCTGCACCGGGCCGGATACACCAAAAGCCGCTCGAACCGCACCGGATGGTACGCCGAGCGGCCCGGCAGCGTCGAAATCTATCCCGGCGCCGATTCGTATTTCCAGCAGGAAGCGCACGTCGTCCACATCGCCGACCACCACATCGGCCAGATCATCTCCCTCCGCGACAATACCGAGCGCTCCCAGTTGCTCCTCGAGCCCGAACTGATCACCAACCTGTTTGACCGCAATCGCGAGAAACGCCGCATTCTCCGATTCCAGGACATCCCACTCGTCATGCGCAATGCGCTGCTCGCGGCCGAGGACAAACGCTTCTTCCAGCACTCCGGCTTCGATCCCTTCCGCATCATGAAAGCCGCCTGGGTCGACATCGCCTCCAACGAAATTCGTGCCGGTGCATCCACACTCTCAATGCAGCTGGCCCGCAGTATTTGGCTCACCACCGAACGCACATGGCGTCGTAAGATCCCGGAAACCCTCATCACCATCCACCTCGAGCGCAAGCTCACCAAAGAGCAAATCTTCGAGCACTACTCGAACACCATCTACCTCGGCCGCGTCGGCACGTTCAACATTCACGGTTTCGGCGAAGGTGCGCGCGCGTACTTCAACAAGGATCTCCGCCAGCTCAACCTCCCGGAAGCCGCTCTCCTCGCAGGCATCGTCCAATCGCCCAGCGGCTACAACCCTTTTCGCAATCCCGAACGGGCGCTCAAGCGCCGCAACATTATCCTGCTCATGATGCGCACCAACGGGTTCATCACCCCCGAGCAATATGAGCAGGCCAAGGCCGCCCCGCTCGGCGCAGCCGCCGGAGCCGCCGAATCGGAAGACGCACCCTACTTCGTCGACTTGGTCAACGATCGGCTCCAACGCCAGTTCCAGGATCACGACTTCCAGACGCACTCCTATCGCGTCTACACTTCGCTCGACCTCAACCTCCAATCCGCCGCCGCCGAAGCCATGCAGGCCGGCCTCAAGGAAGTGGATGCGCTCCTCGAAAAGCGCGGCCGCACCGCGAAAAAAGGCTGGCCCAAAGTCCAGGCCGCACTGGTCGCGCTGGACCCGCGCACCGGCGAAGTCCGTGCCCTCATCGGTGGCCGCGACTATTCCTCGAGCCAGCTCAACCGCGCCTTGGCCAACCGCCAACCAGGATCGATTTTCAAACCCTTCGTATACGCAGCCGCCCTCGAAACCGGGCTCGATTCCGGTCCCGGCGCCCTCACGCCGGCCTCGGTGCTTGCCGACGAACCAACCACGTTCTGGTTCGACGGCAAACCGTACGAGCCCAATAACTACCACAACAGCTTCTACGGAACCGTCACCGTGCGCCAGGCGCTCAGCAAGTCTCTGAACATCCCAACAGTAAAGCTCGCCGAGCAAGTCGGCTACCCGCGCATCACACAACTGGCGCGCGAAGCCGGACTCAAAACCGTCCGATCCACACCCTCGGCTGCGCTCGGCTCCTACGATGCCAAACCCCTCGAGATGGCCGGCGCATATACGCTATTCGCCAATCGAGGTATCTATACCGAACCGAACTGGATCAAGATGATCCGCGACGAAAACGGCCACAACATTTTTACCCACAAGCCCGTCAGCAGCCGCCTCCTCGACACACGCATCGCCTACCTCATGACCAGTCTCCTTGAGGGCGTCATGAGCTACGGCACAGGCGCCGGCGCGCGTTCCCGAGGCTTCCGGCTCCCGGCCGGCGGCAAGACGGGCACCTCCCACGACGGCTGGTT
>JBGSME010000822.1:0-2367 GCA_041740335.1 Bryobacteraceae bacterium
GGGCGCTCGCCATCGGCGGAACCCTGGCGGCAGTCTGGGTGGTCGCCGCCGGTTGGGACACTCTCGGATGGCGAGTCTGGCAGAACGATCCGATGCAATACCGGTGGGAAATGATTGCCTCCGCCGCCCGGATGGCCGCCGGAAATCCCTGGTCTGGCACCGGCGTCGGCGCCTTCATCGACGCCTATCCGCGTTTCGCCACATTCGATGTCGGCCGGGTCGTCAATCACGCCCACAACGACTGGGTGGAATGGGCCGCCGAAGGCGGAATCGGATTCGCGCTGCTACTTGCCGTTCCCTGGCTCGCTCGCGCCCGCAGCGCAAAACTCTGGGCCGCCGGAACGTTCTTCGTCCTTGCCCACTCCCTGGTCGACTATCCATTGCAGCGCGCCGGGATGTCCGTCTGGGTGTGGCTCATCCTCGCAGCAGCCACGCCATCAGGCCCCTCCGTCAAGCGGCGAGCCTCTCCTCGGTCGAATCTTGCGTCTCGGGCACAAGCTCGATCGTCGGATCGATCTTTAGCCACAGCAGAGCGCTGATCGCCGTCATCGCCGCCATCGGCACCAGCGGCGCATCGTAGCTGCTGTAAGCAGTCACGATCTTGCCGAACGCAAACGCCGTCAGGAAAGATCCCACCTGCCCGGCCGTGTTCATCGCGCCCGTCACCGCACCGGCATGCTTCCGCCCAACGTCCAGGCACACCGCCCACGCCACCGGAAGCATGAAGTCGGACCCCGCATACCCAAGAGCAAGAAAAAGCACCGACAGGAATTTGTCCTGCGTCATCATCGTAGCGGTTATAAACAACGCCGACGCCCCCAGCCCGGCCATGCCCACCGCACGCCTTCCCCAAAGCAGTCCCCAGCGCTTCACCAACGCATCGCTGACAAAACCGCCCAGTAGATTCGCCGCTCCTCCAAAGGCAAACGGAAGCCACGACATCTTGATCAAATCCGCATTGTCAAAGCCCCGCCCCTTCACCAGATACGTGTGCAGCCAGGAAAGATAGAAAAACGAACCCCAGCAATAGGTGTGGTACATCAGCATGATCCACCACAGGTTCGGTTCCCGAAGTACGCGCCGCCACGGAAGCCCATGCGCGCTCTTCCCCGCCGGACCGATTTCCCTTACCTCCTGCTCGGTCACCCCCTCTTTCTCTCCCGGACTGTCTCGAAACCACCAGTACCACACCCCCGCCCACACCACGCCCAGCACTCCAAACGCATAGAACGAAGCCCGCCATCCGTACGCCACCTGAATCGGAACCACCAGCAACGGCGAGATCGCGCCGCCTATCCGGCTCGCCATCCAAACCAAACCATGCGCCCGCGCGCGCTCAGCCGCCGGGAACCACCGCGCGATACTCGCCGAACTATTCGGATATGCGCCCGCCTCCCCAATTCCAAAAAGAAATCGCGTCACCAGCAGGACCAGGAAATTCGACACAGCCCCCGTCAGCGACGTGAATACCGACCACCAAAGCACTATCCGCGTCAACACCTTACGCGGACCAATCCGGTCCCCCATGGACCCCGTCGGAATTTCGAAAATCGCATACGCCAGCGCGAACGCGCTCACCACGTACCCCCACTCCTCAGGGTTCATGTCCAAATCCGCCTGCATCGCCGGACCCGCCACCGAAATGCACACCCGATCGATATAAGTGATGATCGAAAGAAAGAACAGCAGGCCCAGCACACCGTGGCGATAACGCATTTGCGCAATTATGTCACACTCTCTTGGGGTGAACCCCGTCATTGAGACAATCTGCGATTGACACACTCGCTGTTCAGTGATTTTTCCTACTCAAACCGCCGGTTCTCCGCCACAATTGTCCTCGGATGGCGAAGCGGAAGCGGGCTCTGGTGGAGACCAACCCGCCGAGGAATAGCCACCCGGAGACTCATCGAGACGATGGTCGGGGGAGCCGGTTTCGGCCGGTTCCCCTTCAGTCTTAGATCCTACATCGGATCGAAAGATCTCCTCATGCCTGAAAAAACTCAAAGTCGCGCCCTGCGACGTCGGCCCGGGCGTGACGGACTGCTCGAACTCCTCGGGCGGTTTGTAGCCGAGGGCTGAGTGCAGCCGCACCCGGTTGTAGTAACTGTCGATGAACGCCGCGATGTTTTCCCGCAGGTGATCCATGTCGCGGTATTCGTTGGCGTAGATTTCTTCTCGCTTGAGAGTCTTCATGAAGCTCTCGCAACTGGCGCTGTCATACGGGTTCGCCGGCCGGCTCATGCTCGGAATCATGCCGTGTTTTCGCAGCAGCGCGACGTAGTCGCCGGAGGCGTACTGGACGCCGCGATCGGAGTGATGCACAACGCCCGGCGGCGGTCGACGATCCGCAATCGCTTTCTCCAACGC
>JBGSME010000823.1:0-1522 GCA_041740335.1 Bryobacteraceae bacterium
AGTAAAGATCTTCGCGGAATGCCCCCTCCGCCAATGCTTTCTTCAAATCCACGTTCGTAGCCGCGATCACCCGCGCGTCCACGTACCGCGTCTTGTTGCTGCCCAGCCGCTCGTACTCCCGGTCCTGCAGCAGGCGCAGCAGTTTCACCTGCACCGGCGCTGGTACATCGCCGATCTCGTCGAGAAAAATGCTGCCCGTATCTGCCTGCTCGAACTTCCCCGGTTTCGAAACGTTCGCGCCCGTGAACGCCCCTTTTTCGTACCCGAATAATTCGCTTTCCATCAGGTTCTCCGGAATCGCCGCGCAGTTGATTTTCACGAACGGACGGTCCCGCCGCGGGCTATGAAAGTGAATCGCCCGCGCGATCAAATCCTTTCCCACACCCGACTCCCCAACCAACAGCACCGTCGCTTTCGTCGGCCCTACCCGCCGTACCATCTCGAGCGCTTCCTTCATGGCCGCGCTCTCCGCCACGATGTTGCCCACGTCGTAGCGCGCGCCCAGTTGTTCCCGCAGCGTGCGGTTCTCCGCCCGCAAAGCTTTCACTTCCAGAGCCTTCGCCACCACCGTCATCAAATGATCCATGGAGAACGGCTTCGGCAAAAAATCCTGCGCGCCCGCCTTCATCGCCTCTACCGCCGTCTCCACCGAACTGAACGCCGTCATCACGATCACCGGCGCTTGGCACCCTCGCTTCCGGATCTGTTCGATCAACGACAGTCCGTCGATCCCCGGCAGCCGCAGATCCGTAAGGATCAGGTCGGCGCGCTCCGCCAGATTCAACCCAGCCTCGGCGGACCCGGCTTGCTCTACCTCGTAGCCCGCCGATCGCAATTGCAACTCCACCACCCGCCTCAGTCGTTCCTCGTCTTCGATCACCAGAATGTGGCCGCTCACGATATCACCTCTCCCTGTCCGCTTAAAATCACGCGAAACACACTCCCCTGTCCAGGCTCGCTCTCAACGGTCACTTTTCCTCCATGCTGATCCACAATCTTGCTCACAATCGCCAACCCGAGCCCCGTGCCTGTCGGCTTCGTGGTGAAAAACGGATTAAAGATATTCTCGCGCTCCGCCGCCGCGATTCCTGCTCCACGGTCGATCACCGCAATCTCGATACCGCTCGCCACCATGCGTGTCTTCACCGTGATCGTCCCCCCCGGCGGACTCGCCTCCGCCGCGTTCAGTATCAGGTTGTAGAACACTCTCTCCATCAATTCTCCATCCATCATGACAGGGCGCACATCCGGCGAGTAGTTCCGGTAAATCGTCACATCGAGCGGCGGTACCCGCCGCTCCACTTGGCCAATCACTACATCCAGCAGCTCATTCACATCCGTCGCCGATGGCCGCAATTGCAGCGGCCGCGCAAAATCGAGAAACCGCGTCACCAGCGAATTCGTCCTGTCCACCTCGTCCCGTATGTAGCCCGCCAACTCGCGCGGCACCGCGTCGCTTTCAGGGATCTGCTTCAATAGCATCTCCGCCGAAGCCTTCATCGTGCCCATCGGATTCCGCAGC
>JBGSME010000824.1:0-4792 GCA_041740335.1 Bryobacteraceae bacterium
TGGGGTACGCAGGAGAGTCATTCTCGGTTTCGCAAGAGTTCAACGAACGCGGGGACGATTGCGCCAGCCGGTCCAGCAACTCTTCGACGCCGAAGCCAATGGCATCGGCCTGTTCTCGAAGGCGGGCCTCGATTGCCGATCGATCGAGTTTCCACAGGGTCTTCAGGAAAGCCGACGGTCCGACAACCGTTGTGAGATCGCCAGCCGTCGCGGGAAAATCGCGAAGATTGAAGGTGACCAAGTAGTCGGCCTTGTTAGGCGAGCGCTGCGGCCAGAACATGGCGGTCTTTCGGATGATTGCCCATTTGGCTGATGAGTGGCTGGTCGCTATTTACCAGCGCGTGTGGGAAGAATTTGCGCATCGCGGCCTCTCGGTACCGGGCGTTTGCCAGGGTCTTGGCAAAGCGGCGCACGAGCGTGCAGCTCATTTCGACCAGAATGTCTTCCGACCAGCGGGCATCGAAAACAGCGGGCGGTTCGGCCGGCGAGCCGCAATAAGGTATCGGCTAGCGGCATCGGCACGAGAACGCAGGCATCCAATAGAGCAACGGGCCGGTGTTTCATCCGGCCCTACTCGTCGCAACCGCCCTTGGGAATGCCCGCCGACTTGTCGTAGAGTCCGGCAGCATGTGCATCGCGAGCCATCTTGTCGAGCGCCGCTTTCCGATCGGACTTTCGCTTTGCGTAGTCGATAAGATCGCTCACCTTTATGCGGCGATGCTTCCCGACGAGGCTGAACGGCATTTCGCCGGCGTCGAGCAGCCGTATCAAAAACGGTCGCGACACGCCGAGCAACTCGCCCGCTTGCTGCGTCGTGAGTGCTTTCTCTTCAGGAATTAGCACCAGCGAGCGACCTTGCGTCAGGTTGCGAACAGCATCCTTCAGCAGCGAGTACAGGGGTTCTGGAATGGTTAGGTTCTCGCCTTTGGACCCAGTGAGTTTTGCACGGCCGCGACGCAGGAGACGTCCGACATCCTCGAGTTTCTCTGCGTTCCGGGGGTGAATGGATACGGCATCGTGCACCATACTCTGAGCACACCACCACTATTCGAATTATTCGCACTAGACGCAATACTGTTTACTTCGGCACGAAGCCTCAAATATGTACCTCGCGAACCGTGCATCCGACAGCTTCGATCACGTCAAGTTTGTTCGGGTCGATCACCTTGACCTCGGTTTCCCCCGCCACGAACGTCGTGATGCGAATGTTCGTCAGTGGCGTTCGAAACTTCACGTAGTTGGGGCCGAACTTCGCTGAAGCGCACCAGTCTTCAAGCGCGTACGCAGAGTAGATCATGGACCGGATGGCCGGCGCAGTCGAATCGAGCCCCACTTCGCGGCAATGGCGATCGAACACAAACGTCTCGTCATTCAAGTAGCCGGTCTCGGTACGCATCAGATTGCAGTGCGCGGCGTTGAATGAGACAACGGAGTCCGTCAGGCTGCGAGCGTGAACATCCATGATCCGGCGGCGCGCCGCGGCGGTTGACAGCCGATAGACCAAGAACTCCGGGGCACTCTGGATCCCTCTGAAGAGCATGGCCTCGCCCTGTTCGATCCGCGGTTGGCTGTCCATGTCGCCAATGTGGTAGCTACCGTGCTGCATGAAAACGAGAGGGCCGTCGTGGCGATATGCGGCAATGGGCGCGGTCACGTCCGTCGCAGGATCCGCTAGCCCGTTCGACACGAAGAGCGGATTGCAAGCGCCTCTTCGCGCGTCGTTCCAGAACCGGAACAGCCGTTGCACCGTTGGGTCGTCCTTCCAAGGTTCACCGAACCAGTAGTGTCGCTTCCTGTTGACGCCTTCGCGCAGAAGGCCGGGAACGACCCATGAGTACTGAAAGAAGTAGTCACGCTCAGGCGGGGACTCAGGCGAGTAGGCGAGTTCGCCTGCGGCGGCGAGCCAAGGGACCACTTCGTCGCCGGCGATCCTGGTTGAAGTAGAGAATCTCACGTCGGCAGCAGTCTCTATGGTGTTATCCTAGACTGCGCGTTTCGATTCGGCCCTTTAAATCCACGTGAAGGTTGGCGCGGACTTCGCGAATGCCAGCTGCCAGCGCCGGCTTCACATCGATGAAACTGGCTTCCTCCGGGGTCAACTCCAGGAAGTCAGCTGCTTCTCCGACTGCCCAGCCAGAGCGCTCAAGCCGTCTCTTCTGTTCGGAGTTCATTGTGGCTCCTGTCTGTCGTCGCTTTCACGGTTTCCGACCGCAATACTGACAAGGCTCGGAACCAGGCATAGCCGGTTCTCCCATTCGCCCGGATCGGTAACAGCCCAAACCAGGTGGAGCGTCTCGACCGCGATCCCGATTGGTCGGGCATCGTCTGGAAATCGTGAGAAACCAGAACCCTCCCGGCTTGGGCGCACGCCACGAGGACTTCAGGATCCGGCACGTTGTCGAACCGGGCCACTTGCGCGCTCCGAAAGTCGACCGCTGGCTCCCGGCGGACAACCGCGCGGACGATGGCCTTGTTGAGATCATTGTCCGCCTGGAAGCGGATCCTCATCGCGGCGAGGGGATGGCTTGGCGGCGGGCGTTTTCAAGACGAGCCTGCAAATCCGCGTTCGGCGGAGTGCCTTGGCGCTCAAGTGCCTGCCATTGCTCTTTGCGCGCAGCTAGATAGGCATCCACGCTAGTCTGATTGTCCAGGTAGAACGCGATAGCACCGTAAACATGGGGCAGGGACAGACCGTCGAAGTCTTCCCTGATGCTTTCCGGCGAAGCCCCCTGCCGGAAGGCGTACACGATGGAGTCCAAGGAGATCCGTGTGCCCGGAATGTAGTAGACCCCGTTACGATTCTCAACGTGCTCGGTCATCGCTGCTACCTCAATCCGATTATACGAGATGCCCCAGTTCTCGGCGGCGATCAGAGGTCGATTGTGTCGCGAAGCGTGTCGGAGTAGAATTCCGACCATGGGCACGCCTTCGGGCTCGCATTTCTATTCCAGCGCACTCGCGGTCTTCGTGCCCAACCCGGTTTGTCTCAACAGAGGGGTTCACCCCAAGTGGGCGTGTCAACAGGTGTGGCAAAGCTAAATCAACCCGCCGACACAGCTCGCATCATCGCCTTTCTTCTAAGGACTCGCCGGCACAACGGAGCTGGGGCGGCGAATCCTTACCTGCCTTCGGGGCGCCCCGCCCTGTTGCCGGCTAGCCAGCGACGCCGCCCGGCACGTGACTGGTCAGGCGCTTCACGCACGAGGGATCGCGCTTTAACTTAATAGGCACAACCGTGTTACAGGTTGCCCACAAATGGCTCTAACGGGTTCGCTATTAACCTAGGCGATTGAAGCTCGCTCCGGTTGCTCGCACTGTTTGTACCCAGTCGTCAGGAGGGGCGTCGGTCCGCCTCACGTCGCTCATCTCACGTTGTTGGCCCGGGCCTCCAGGTCGCGGCATTGCTCGAGCAGCATTTCAAACGACTCGGCCTCGCCCAGCAACAACCCATCGTCCAGCATTCTGGCGTAATCAATGGAAAGACTCGTAAGGGCATCGTTGCCGGGAACCAGTCGCAGGCCGCTGGATACGGCGGCTATGTAATCAATCAATGCCCCGGCCGAGTCCTTCTCGGAGAAGAACATGGACTTGTGTTTGGCAACGGCGAGCGCGAGGGCTCGATCGGCAATCGCGGTATCTGCGATGCCTGCTCGATCCAACCGGGTCAAATCGTGCCAGTGCCGAGAGAAGCGTTCGCCGCCACGAAATTCACCTTGCTGGCAGAATACGTGAACCGCAGTAGCCTTCTCCCAGAACGTCCGTTCCGGGCGCATGACCCTGGTGGTGGCCAACGGAAAGACAACGCCCGCGACGCTCGCCGCTGCGTCGCAGATAATCCTTCGAGATTCCCATGGCTCCCCCGTTGAGCGAGCGCCGAACTCCAACATGACCACTGGACGTACGTAGCCGGAACCCGCTCCCAAGGGCGTGTACTCAAAGAGAATCTTTTCTCCTTCCGATGAAAGCGTTGCTGTCAGCTCTTGATCCGCGAGTGCGGCGAAGATTCGCGGCACCACCTGCTCGGCGATCCAGATCGGTAGGCGCAGGCGAATCTCTCTAGTCCAGCGCTTCTCTTGACTGCGCGTAGCGGGCAGTGGGTCGAGCCCAGGCCCCGACAGGTCCGGCGCAAGCACGCGTATGTCGTAGGTCAGGTCAACGTCTTCGGAGAACCGGCTGATCATTTGATATCCCTTGGACAGCGACGAGCCGCCTTTGAATACGAGGTGCTCCCCGAAGGGCGACTGGAACAGGACATCGAGCAGCCAGACCAGCCACACGTCTTTGTCCAACAAGTGGATCGGGCGGCCCGTCTCCGCGGCGGCTACTGCCAGCGCTTCGCGCCGGTCGGCTGCCGATAGCTTAAGAAATACATCAGGCATTGGCTGCGAGTTTGCTCACTTGCTGCGCCATCCACGTGGGTAATATTCGGCGTAGTTCAACGACCGCGTTCAACTCCGATTCGGGGATTTTGCTGCGCATGGCCTCAATTGCGTCGCTCGCCTTCTCGGGTCCCAGCCAAGCCAGTGCTCGAATCAGTGCGCCTGCCTTACGTCCCGGGAGCGCCAATTGCCAGGCGGGAGCGTGACGAAGTTCGACAACCTGATTACCCAACTTCAACCTCCGCGTTGGCCCGGAGGTCAGGTACACCTCGCGCATGGGGACTTGTGTGGTCAGCCCCAGCTCATTGGCCGCAGCTGCGCCGTGAGGGACCACGTTCTCGCCGCGTTGTTCAACGATGGCTTGCACAACCATCGCCGTTTCGGGTGGTCGGACGCCGAAGCGCCCCTTTATC
>JBGSME010000825.1:0-3200 GCA_041740335.1 Bryobacteraceae bacterium
CCGCGCGCACGGCGTCCAGGGTCTGATAGCGATGGAACGGCGCCACCTTGATCGCGGCGACGTTTTCGATCTCGGCAAATCGCCGCCAAAAATCATACGGCAGCTCGCGCCCGCCGACGGCGGGCTGCAGATAGAAGCCGAATACCGGAAGCACTTCCGCCACCGCCCGGGCATGATCGATGAGCGCGTCGATGCTCGCGTCCTTCAAGGCGGCCAGGCTTAGCAGCGCGATCTGATACCCGAGATCGCGAGCAAACGCTGCTTCACCGACGGCCTGTGATGTTGGCCCGACAACTCCGGCTACTCGTACCGCGCGATCGTCGCGAGCGAGTTCTTCCGCGGCGATTTCGAGCACCGGGCGGAAGAGGCCGTACCTGGGCTCGCGAATGGCAAATTGCGTCGTGTGCACCCCGACCGCCACGCCCCCGGCACCCGCGGCCAGATAGTACCGCGTGAGCGCGCGCTGGCGGCGCTCGTCGAGTTTTCGCTCCGCCGTAAGTGCGAGTGGATGCGCGGGAATCACACAGCCGCCGCGGAGCCGTGCGAGCCAGGATGGCATCAGAACTGTCCGCCCCTCATCAGAACTTCCCATCGCGAGCTTCAAAGTGAGTGGGTTTGTTGAGCGTGGCGCCGCCGCGGCCGATCCACTGCGCGGTCCATTCGATGATACGGTCCACACTGACGGAAGGATAGCCGAACAGGGAGAAACACTTCCCGGCGTTATTCAGCAACGCGGTGGAGCGCTCTTCGCCTTCGAAGATCGGATCGACGCCCAGCAGTTGGCCGAAGCGCAGAGCAACGGCGCGCACCGAAATCGTTTCCGGGCCAGTGAGGTTGAGCACCGTAGGCGGAGACGATGCGTGCGCGAACGAGCGAAGGCAGATTGAGTTCGCATCGCCCTGCCAGATCACATTGGCGTTGCCCATCGACAAATGGATTGATTTGCGTTCGAACACTTGCGTACCGATATCAAGCAGCACGCCGTATCGCATCTCAACCGCGTAGTTCAGCCGCAGGATCACAACGGGCGTTCCGTTCTGTTTGGAGAAGTGTGTGAACATGCGTTCGCGGCCGACGGCGGTCATCGCGTACTCGCCTACCGGTTCGAGCGGCGATTCCTCGGTGGACCCGCCCTGCGTCACCGGCGCCAGCGCATAGACGTTGCCGCTGGAGAAAGCGACGATGCGCGAATTCCGGTAACGCCGGGCGACCTGCGCCGGAAAGTAGGTGTTCATCGCCCAGGTGTAAGACTCATCGCCGGTGGAGCCGAACTTACGGGCAGCCATGTGGATGACGTTGGGCGCATCGGGGAGTGTTTCGAGCACGCCGTCCGCCAGCAACTCGGCCGCGATGGTTTCAACGCCCGCGTCTTCAAGCAGCGTCCGATTGGCCGGGTTCGAGAAGCGGCTCACGCCAATGACACGCATCTTCACGCCGGCCTGATCGGCGGCGCGGCGCGCCCGAATAGCCAGACTCGGGCCCATCTTGCCGGATACGCCGAGCAGGATGAGGTCGCCATGCATTTGCCGCATCGCCTCGACGTCGGCGTCGAGCGGGCGTGACAGAAGCTCCTCGAGTTCGGCCTCGCCGGAAATGGAGCGGTCCGCGATCACAATTTGTATCCGATCTTGCGAAGAAATCCGTGGCGCCACTCACGGCCGGCTTGGTCCTCGGTTCCGCTCGGAGAGGATCCGTCAATAACGCCCAAAACGCCCCGGCCCTGTTCCGATTGGGCGAGGATCACTTCGAGCGGGTTCGCGGTGGCGCAGAAAATATTGACCACTTCCGGGACGTCCTTGATCCGGCCGAGAACGTTGATCGGGAAGCCCTCGCGCATGGTGACCACGAAGACATGGCCGGCGGCGATGGCGCGGGCATTCGATTCGGCGAGAGCGATGAGATCGGCGTCGTTGCCGCCGGTTCGGGTGAGGCACGGTCCGGAGGCCTCGTTGAAAGCAATGCCGAACTTCATCTGCGGAACCGTGTTGACGATCGCCTCGTGGATATCTTCCACTGTCTTGATGAAGTGGGATTGGCCGACGATGATATTGCCCCCGTCGGGGATTTGCAAGCGAACCGAAATCAGTTCCATAAGAGTCCTGGTGGGGAACAACATAGAATATCACTTGATGCTGCGACGACACTTTTTGGCACTCGCCGCCGCCGCGAGGGCGCCCCGGCCGAATTTCGTTTTTGTGCTGGTGGACGATTTGCGTTTCGACGAACTCGGCTGTACGGGACACCCGTTCGCCGAGACACCGCATGCGGACCGGTTGGCGCGCGAGGGCGCCAACTACGTGAATGCGTTCGCCACCACGCCACTGTGTTCGCCCTCGCGCGCGAGTTTTCTCACCGGACAGTATCCGCACCGGCACGGTATCGAAGACAACGTCGACCGCTCCAAGCAGAGCCACCAACTGGCGACATGGCCGCGGATGCTGCACGACGCCGGCTATCGAACCGGGTTCGTGGGCAAGTGGCACATGGGCAACGACGACTCTCCCCGGCCGGGGTTTGACCACTGGGTAAGTTTCCCGGGGCAGGGAGAATCTGTCGATCCGCTACTGAACGTGAACGGACAGACAGGCCGGGCGATGGGCTACGTGACCGACGTGCTCACCGATCGATCGGTGGAGTTTCTGGAAGCCGGCGGCGGGAAACCGTTCTGTCTCTATCTGGCGCACAAGGCGATTCATCCGAACATCCAGCAGGCAAACGATGGTTCGATCGCCCATGGCGGCCGCGCCGAGGACTTCATCGTGGCCGACCGGCACCGCAAGCTCTACGACGGCCGCACCCCGCCGCGCCGCCCCAACTATGCGCGCCCGCCCAGCCACAAGCCTGCGCTCGAACAAGGGATCGAAGGTGTTGCGCCTTTGAGCGCGAGCACGGTTACCGATGACGCCACGATTCTGAATCGCATGCGCATGACCAAGGCGATCGACGAGGGGCTGGGCCGGATGCTTGCCTCGCTCGAACGGATGCGCGCGCTTGACGACACGGTAGTGGTGTTCACCTCAGACCATGGTTATTTCTATGGCGAACATTGCCTGGGGCCGGAGCGCCGGCTCGCGTATGAGGAAACAATCCGGATCCCGATGCTGGTGCGCTATCCCGGCCGATTTCGGGCGGGCGCCCGCCCGAAGCAGATGGCTCTTTCGATCGATGTCGCGCCCACGATGCTGGCACTGGGCGGCGCC
>JBGSME010000826.1:0-9366 GCA_041740335.1 Bryobacteraceae bacterium
GTTCAATCTCAAGGAATTTCTCTATGTTCGCTAAGCCCAGGCTTTCACGCAGAGAGTTACTCACTCGAACCTCGAACGGCTTCGGGTTACTCGCACTCGCCGGACTACTCGCCGAAGAGCGCGCCGCCGCCCAACCAAAACCCCATTTCGCTCCGAAGATTCGAAACGTGATCTTTTGCTACATGTCCGGCGGCGTCTCCCATATCGATTCCTTTGATCCCAAACCTCGCCTTGCCCGCGAAGCCGGTCAACCCATGCCCGTCCCCATTGACCGGACCATGTTCAATCAGAACGGCAATATCATGCCGTCCCCATGGGAGTTCCATAACTACGGACAAAGCGGCATTCCAGTAAGCGACTTATTCCCGCACATGGGCTCCATCGCCGACGAGATCTGCGTGATTCGCTCCATGACCGTCAAGTTCATGGAGCACGCGCAGGCGAATTTCTACTTCCATTCCGGCCAGCCCTTCACCGGCTTCCCCACCCTTGGCGCCTGGACCACCTACGGACTCGGCAGTGAGTCGCGAAACCTTCCTGGCTTCGTCGTCCTCGCCAGCGGTGAGATTCCGCTCGGTGGCATCAACGTGTACGGCAACGGCTTCCTGCCTGCGCTCCACCAGGGATCGTTCGTCTATCCGGAGCGCCCCGAGCCACTCCAGGACATCACGCCCAAGGAGCCCGACGAAGCACAGAGACGGCGTCTCGATTTCGTCGCCGGCATGGATCGTGGCTTCCTCGAAGCCGCCAATGGAAACACACAACTGGAAGCGGCGATCCGTAACTATGAGATCGCCTACCGGATGCAGCGTGCCGTTCCCGAGCTCTGCGACCTGTCGAGTGAATCGGCGGCTACCAAAAAGCTCTATTGCCTCGATTCAGAGATTTCCGGCAAAGCCGCCTACGGGCGGCAATGCTTACTCGCGCGGCGCCTCATCGATCGCGGAGTCCGTTTCGTCGAGCTTACGATCGTCCCCCCCAAAGGCCTCGGCGGCGGCAACTCCTGGGATCAGCACAACAAACTACGCGAGAACCACGCCGCCAACGCCATCCATGTCGACGAGCCTATCGCAGCACTCGTCAAGGACCTGAAGGCCCGCGGACTGCTCGATGAAACACTCGTGATCTGGTCCGGCGAATTCGGCCGTACGCCTTTCGTGCAAGGCAAAGACGGCCGCGACCATTGTCCGTCCGGCTTTTCCCTATGGCTCGCGGGCGGCGGACTCAAGCGCGGCTTCATCTTCGGCGGCACCGACGAGTATGGCTACCGCGCCGTTGAAAATATTCTGACGATCCACGATCTCCATGCCACCATCCTTCACTTACTCGGAGTCGACCACGAGCGGCTTACTTTCCGTTTCGGCGGGCGCGATTTCCGATTGACGGACGTGCATGGCCAAGTGATCCGGCCCATCCTGGCCGGATAATTCACCGCCGCGTCAACCAAACTTCCGAAACCTGCACCGCGCGCCCATTCCCGCCAACTCCGGGCCGCCGCTGAAATTCCAGCTCTACCTTCCCGTCCGCCGTCGCCTCTGCCGGAATCTCGAACTCCACCGGACCCGCGGGACGATCTTTCTTCCGCCATCCATGCACCTCGAACTTACCATCCGCCACCAGCCGGAACTCCCAAGGACTATCTTCGCCCGCGTACACCACCCGAATCTTGTATTTCCCCCCCGGCTCGAGCGACTCATACTTCATCCGGACCGGAACGTCATCACGGGACTCCGCATTGGTCAGCCATGCCATCGGCCACTCCGCGGTTTTCGAGCTGCTATGCATCGCCGACAGCGGCGTCGCCAAATGCGCCGGATCGTCCCGGTACGGAATCGACGACACCAGGTGCGGCTGGGCGCCCGGTTGGCCAAGATCGTCGTAGAACCCGCCCACGCCAGGATTCGCGCGATCAAGCAGCGCCGCGATCGCGGCCCCTCGATCCTTCTCTGCGTCCATGGCGCGGATCTGCGCGAAGCGCGAAAGCAGCCACGCACGGTTGTTCAGTGGCGTATCGATCAGGTCCAGATTCGCCCCCCGGCCCACCGCAATCGCCTTATACCATTCCACACTCAGTTGCATTCGGATCGATTGAAATAGCGCCTCGGCCAGTTCGAATGTGCGTGCGCGCCACTGCGGCGCCGTCCGCTGCGTCAACGCTCGATCCAGTATCGCCTCGGCTTCGCGCATCGCGAGCATCGATCCAAGTGCCCCAGCCTCTCGCAACCGGTCTCGTGCCTCTTGTTCCAATTGCGTTTCATAGATCAGCCGCGCACGGACATAGGCGTCATAGTGCGCCCGATACTGCGCTTGCTGGAATCGCCAGTTCTGAGACACCTCGGGCGATGCCTCGCGATCCATCTGCTCGAACTGCCCGAGCGTTGCATACACTGACTCGTTCGCCAGCAGCGGCCCGCGCCAGTTTCTCTCGAGTGCCATCAGCCCCTGCGCGAACCCCTCGCCGTATCGCGCGCCGATGAAATACCGTCCATATTCGCGGAGAATCCCCGTCACATCCGCGTCCGGATTCCAGCCCAGCCCGCTCCACACGAACTTATTCACGTCGTCATTGCAGCCTTCCGAGTAAGTGATGAACCCTACCGTGTGCGGATTGGTGTGGCGGAAGATATGCGCCTCATCCAGTGGCCGTGGATTGATCGGCTCGCGATTCAATGTCAATTGATAGGCAGGGTCCCAGTCCGGAACCGGATACTGGCACCGGATTGAATGCGTGATATCGGGATAGTGCCGGATCGGGTAGCGCGCCGGCACCTGCTTCCGCAGTTCCGCCAACGGCACGCGTATCTGTGGGCCGAACACCACTCCATTCAGCCACGCTGGGCTCTGCCGCAGGATTCCGTAGAACTCTTCCAGCCACTCGGTGGAGAATCCCTGCGGCGCAACCCACATCTGCGCCTTCGGGTGAAACCGCCGTAGCGACGCTGCCTGCTTCTCCAGCATCGGCATCAAATACTTGGGCTGCGTATGCCCAGGATCCCCGCCGGGCACGAAGACGGCATCGATGCGCGGCAGTTTGCGGAACACCTCCGCCCATTCCTTCAATGCGAATTCCACCCACTCAGCCTTGGCATAATCGGGATCGAGCGCCGGATACCAGATCCACACGTCGAGTCCATACTCATCGCAGATCTTCGACATCCCGATCATCGTTTCCATCTTCGGAAGCGGAAAATGCGGGCTGTCATCATCGTCATCGGATCGAGGCGGAATAAGTTCGATCGCGTTCGTACCGAAGATAGCCAGATCGCGGATGTACTGGTCCCACTGCGCCAGCGTCCATCCGTCGTAGGAATTCGTCTTCGGACGATAACCCAACTGGTGCCCCCGCATCGCCACCTTCGGTGCGGTGGTAATCTCCATTCGGTCCGGCGCGTCCACGCGGCCGCGCTCGAAGCGCAAAGTACGCAGCAGATGCCCAATACCGAACAACACGCCGCGTGAGTCGTTGCCCTCTACCCGCACCGTCGCGCCATCGATCCGTAGCGTGTAGCCTTCCGCGGGCCCCACGCCTTTACCCACTGTGATCGAAGCCCCGCTGCCCGCCCGCGCCGCCACCGGCCAGCGGACCTGGCTTCGCTTCTCCACTTCTTCCACCAGCACCCCAACGGCTTTCTTCTCTCGCGCACTGAACGACGCCGGGGCCACAACCGTCGCTCCTGTCAAATCCGCGGATCGCGCGACCGCCGCCGCCATACAGAACAAAGTTACCAATCGCATTGGCTTACCTTGGGAAGATCTGATCCAACTCGGCCAAGTTAGGCTGACGTCCGTATTCACACAACTCGAAAGACTCGGTATACTTCACCGTCGCCGCTTTCTCTTTTCCATAGCGCCGCTCGAGTGTCCGCCGCGCCTCGTCGCTCACTCGCTGCACGCGCATTTTCGAAAGAAACTCCTTCCGCGCGGCCGGATCCTTGGGGACCTCTTCCAGCTTATGCGACACCCACGGCAGCCATTCGTAAAACTGCGATACGTGGGCATCCATCGCATTCACCTTCGCCGCCCACACGTCATCCAGATTCACCACGATGTCCGGACGAAACGGCGCAGGCTTCTGGAACCCGTCCTGGTAGTAGAGAAACACGGGATTGTCGTGCAGCGCTGGCACCTCGGACATGAAGTTCGGCACCACCACCATATACGCCGCGTCCTGCACCAGCACCCCCGTGTACCGGTGATCGGGATGATAGTCGTTCGGGCGTGGCGCGATCACCAGATCCGCCTTCCATTCCCGGATCGCGCGGATCACCTGCTTGCGCACTTCAAGCGACGGTACTAATTCAGCGTCGTGATTATTCAACACTTCATATTCCGCGATCCCCAGCCGCCGCGCCGATTCCTGGGTTTCCTTAAACCGGCGCCGCGCCAGTTCCCCGCCCGACATCTCGTGATGCCCCACATCCCCGTTCGTCACCGACACGAATTTCACCGCGTGGCCCGCCTTCGCAAACTTGTGCGCCGTGCCGCCGAACTTGATGTCGCAATCGTCGGGATGCGCCCCAAAGGCGATGATTCGCAGCTTCCTGTCCTGGGCGGTCAGTAACAAAGGCAGCGCCAGCATGCTCAACAAGAGGATAGTTCTCATAGTAGGTCCGGTTACCTAGAATAACAATATGCGACACGGGATCTTGCTCCCCCTGCTTTTTTGCGCAACGTGCCTCTGCGCCGAAGACTACATCCGCCTGCGCACCCCAGACATGCTCACCTGGGAGGAACTCCGCTCGTTCGGCGAACAGAATCCGCCTCCGCCCGCAATCGCAGCCAAAGCGGACGCGCTCTCCAGGACCCCATTCATCAGCAACGAAGCATGGTACCGCGGCATCCGCGCCTCCGGCGTCGACGCCCCTCGCGTCGGCCGCTCCCTCCGCATGATGCTCTGGAACGTTGAGCGCGGGCTGCGGCTCGACGAAATCAAGCTGATGTTCGCCGACTCCAAGAAGTTCCTCGCCGGCGCCGATCTCGAAAGCGCCGTCCAGGGCGCCGAACTCGCTGACCACATCGCCGCCTTGCGGAAGGCCGATATCATCATCCTCAATGAAGTCGACTGGGGGATGAAGCGCACCGAATACCGGGAAGTGGTTCGCGAACTCGGCGTCGCACTCGACATGAACTGGGCCTACGCGGTGGAGTTTTTCGAAGTCGATCCGGTCCGGCTGGGCACCGAGAAATTCGGCGACTTTGAAGGCAGCGAAGCAGAGGAAAGCGCCCGTCTACGCGCGGAAATCGAAGTCGACCACGATCGCTACAAGGGGCTGCACGGCACCGCCATCCTCTCCCGCTATCCTATTCGCGATGCCGTCGCGCGGCCCTTCCAGGCCATTGGCTACGACTGGTATGGCGCGGAACGAACCAAGGTCGCCCCGGTCGAAAAAGGGAAGCGTCTGGCCAGCGAAAAGCTCTTTCTTGAAACCATCCTGAGGGAGATTCGCCGCGGCGGCCGCACCGTGCTCACCGTCACTCTCGACGCGCCGGATGCACCAGGCGGCTCGATCACCGTGGTCGCGCCTCACCTGGAAAACCGCTGTAAACCGGAAAAGCGCCTTGATCAGGTCCGTGAGTTGATGGAGAGCCTTCGTGGTATTTCAAATACCGTCGTGGTCGCAGGCGATCTCAATACGTCGATGACCGACGCGCATCCCACCACGATTCGCCGCGAATTCTACAAACGCGTCGGCAGCGCCGACTTCTGGGTCAGCCGGGGCCTCAAGTGGGCCACCGGCCTCGGTCTCGCCTATGACCTGGTCACCGGCGGTGTCAACACATTCAAGAACCTCAACGATCCCACCGCAAAACACATCCCGATCGTTGCCGCTAATCCGGAAGCACAACTGTTCGATTTCCTGGAGAAAGCTCGCTTCGACGACGGCGGCCGGTTTGACTTTCGCGGTGACCGGTCCCGCTCCGGCGGCCGCGATGGCACTCTCGCCAACTCAAACCAACGCGCCGAAAAGGGCTTCGTACCCACTTACTCACTCACCCGAACCCTCGGTCCCATCGGCCAATTCAAGCTCGATTGGTTCTTCGTCAAGGTTCCCGCCGGCAAAGGCTACCGCTTCGCTCCGCATTTCCCGCGAACCTACCAGAAGCTGAATCATTCCTATGCGGACCGTCTTTCCGATCACAACCCCATCACCGTCGATCTGCCCTTCGAGGAAAGCCGGCCATAAATACGTCAAGGCGGAGTCACTCGGCTCCGCCTTGAATCAAACCCTCGGGTACGCGCTTAGTTCAGCGCGAGGCCGAGTACCCGATAGGTCAGGCTTACGTTGTCGACATAGAACCGCGTCCCATTCCCGTTGTCCTCGGTGCTCTCGAACTCCACGCGGATATGTTGCCCCTTGGTCCCAATAACACTGGCGGCGCTCTTGCGATAAGCCCGCCAGTAAAACGGCTTGTCGGTGTCGGTATCGCCGTTGATCGTCTCCACCGCCTGGATGATTTGATTGCTGGTGTTCTTGATGCGAACCCGCAACTTGTCACCTGCATCCGGAGCGGCCATCGGATCGACGCGGACACGGTAAGATAACGTGGCCTGCACGGCATTGGCAGGCAGGTACACCTGCTGCCGCAGGAACTGGGTTTGGGCAACGCCGGCGCCGCCCAGCCGTGCGTACCGGTTTCCAAGGAACGAATAGTACGCCATAGCCTCGCCGCTGTTCTGCCCGAAAACGACCCCGGCGCCGTGTGCCCATTCCGCGCTGCCCTGTTCAAAGCCCGGATTCTCGATAAGTTGGTTCACTTCCGTAAGCCGGAACGTCTTCGTCTCTGTTTGGCCGACCTTCACGTTATTCAGGTTGTAGATATCGGCGTGCACCAAGTAATCGGCATTCAGAACAAAATCGGACGCCTTCCTCGCGTATATATACGGAGCGAACGGCATCGGCAGCTTCTGCCCGTTGATGACCAGATCAACCTTCTTCACGGATCCGGCCGAGATACCCGTAAATCCATCCACCCGGATAATCACTGAACCTTCACCGGAATCGGCCTCCACCACGAAATTCGCGGAAGCGGGAACCGGCGCCACGAGGCTCACATTGTCGATGCGAAATCGCCCCGGGAAGCAGTTGCTGCAAAGGAAGCGGATGAAGACATCCTTACCCTTGTGGGCGCTCAGCGAGTAACTATAAGATTTGTAGTGATTCGAAATCACGTCCACTGTGTCGGTGACATTGGAGAACGTGTCAAGCGTCTCTAGAACTACGTTGTTCACTTGGGACAACACCTGCACTCGCAGCAGCTCCGGCTGTTGGTTGATAGATGCGCCCTTGGCCACGCGCAACCGCAGCCGCAGCGTCGCGGACGTGAGGTTCGCCGGCAGGGTGGCCGGCTGAAGCAGCGCGCCCACCGGAGCCGCGAAGACAGCATACTTCTGCCCAAGAAAGGCCTCCGCGGCGTCGTTTCCATAAACAATGCCGGCCCCCACCCAGTCACCGCCGTTTTCGAATCCGCGATTCTTGATCAGGTGATTCATCCCCACCAGCGTGAAGTTCTTACTAACCGTATCTTGCTTGTTCTTCCAGTCGTACACCTTCACCTTCACCGTATGATTGCCGGGAGACAGGTTGCTGATGTCGAGATAAGTAGCATGAGACGACGTATTAACCACCGTCTTCCTCACTTGGTCATCGATCAGGAACTCGATCTTCACGATCCCAACATCGTCGCTCCCGCTGCCCGAGATGAAGAGACTCCCCTCGGCTTCGTTGACGATCGGGCTGCCCGCGGAAGCGTCTGGAGGCGCAGTATCCGTCGCCGCCACTCCAACGTTGATCCCCGCCCACGCGTTCTGCACAGCCTTATATTCCTTCGAATTCGCTCCGAACAAATCCTCCGCCGCATCCAGATACGCGAGCCGCACTTTCCAGAACGTCGGAGTGCCCGCAAGATACCCCGTCGTGGCCAGATACCAGATGTCCGCGGCCTTTTGCACTCCGATCCCTTGCATGCCTTTGTTGAGATAGATGCTGTACAGAGACGACGCCGCGTCCCCCGACGAGCCCATCGCCAGCATCACGAACATGTGTCCGTATGCGCAGCCCTGCACGTGCTCTTCGCGGTCGCCCATCGGCGCCGTGTAGTAGGAAAGCCCCGTCTCGCCGCCGGCTTCGTAGCCCGAGGGATTGACCATTCGCCCCTTCCAGTTCCAACTCGCCACCGTCGTCGGCAGCACGTACCCCGAGCCGTTTGCCCCAAACGCGTAGAACTCTGCCAGCGATCCCATAATGTCGCCGTGCCCTTCGTTCAAACCCTTGGCTTCTCCTCCCCCGCTGAACCCCTGCGCGCCCCAAAGGCCATGTCCGAACTCATGGCCGACCGTTCCGATATCGGTACGGCTCGGACTGTCGCTTTTGGACCCATCCCCGAAATTCGCATATGTGCCATCCCAGTAAGCGTCGCCATAGGCCTTGTTCGTATCCTTGCGCGCATGCACGCGAGCCCGCAGCGGACTTCCGCTGTCGTCCAGACCGTCGCGTCCAAACACTTTGTCGAGCATGTCCCACACGATGCGAATCGCGTACATCGCCTCAACCGCCGGGGTCTGGCCCGTCACCCCGTACGTTGACATCCCGTACTCGTAATCGGCGCCGTCGCCCCAGTCATTGTCGACATCCGGAAACAGATTGCCCTTCCAGCTTCCAGACGGCGCTTTGTTTTCCATATTCAGAACCTGGCTTTCGCCCCGCGTGGGATCGATCATCCAATACGGCGCGTCGAACGGATTGGCGAGTACCTTCTTTCGTCCGCCATGAATCGGAAGTGTTCCGTATCGCAGCGAGTGGCCGGTCCCCGTCGACGCGTCATAGGCGCTCGCCTCAACGTAGCTTCCGCTCTTGTACAGCACCGTGCCGCTATGAGCATCCACCAGGTACTGAGATGGCTCCAGCTCCCCGGCGCTGATTTCCGCTCGCCAAACCAGCCGAATCGATTCCGAACGTTCGAACGCCTCCCGTCCGCCGCTGTTCCCGGCCGGCGGAGGTAGCGGATAGATCGCAAGCTCCGCATGAACTACGGGCTCCTCGCCGGCCCAACCCCGGGGAAGATAGTCTTTCGCGACGATGACCTTCATCTCGCTTTCGGGAATCGTTGGCTTGGTGCCAAGATCGATATCCCGAAAGATCGCATCGGTCGTTCCCGTCGCCACATTGTTGCGGTTCACATGGACAACCACTTCGCCACCCAGAACCGGAAGCCCCTCATATGTCTGCGCGAAACGCACGTGGACGCGTCCGAACACATCGTGAACCGCTCGCCGTGGCGCAAACCCGTGCGCATCGCTCAGTTGCATCCGGCTGCGCTGCGCTGCCACAAAGTCCGTGGCCGCTTGAACACGGCCCGCGCTGAGCG
>JBGSME010000827.1:0-3554 GCA_041740335.1 Bryobacteraceae bacterium
GATAGCGGCCCTCTTCCTCCGGAAGCGGCACGCGGAAAGCGAAGCTGTGCCGGCCGCCCGGATCGATCGGATGCTCCGCCCGCTTCCATTCGCCTTCGTCCAGGAAGACACGGGTTTCGGCGTCGATCAGTTGCCATCCCACGCAGAGGTCGCCATCGGCTTCCCAACGGTGGGAGCCGGTGTTTTCGAGGGAAAAACGGATGTCGAGTTCCCTGCCCCGGGATTCGACGGTGATGTCGGAATAGGCGGAACTCATTGACTCTAACTATAAAGCCAGCCAGGCCAACGGTCCCGCACAGGACCGGCCTTTCTTCCGACGGCGTAGATGCCGTCGCCGCGGAGTTCCGACGAGAGGTTGTAGCGGGAAAGCAAGTCCTCCACCCAGATCAATTCGGGCGTAGGCAGGTCGCGAAAGGGCCCGGTTTCGAGTTTTTCGATGGCGAAGCCGGCGCCGGCAAGAAGGCGGTGGATTTCCTTGGGAGTGTATTCGCGAGCATGGCGAGCCTCATTGTCGGCCTCCGGCCGTAGGTAGGCGGGGAAGAACCCGGGATGGTAGCCTTCGAGGATCGCGGCGATCGCACGGACGGAGGAGATGTTGGGCGTGGTGAGTACGAAGGATCCGTTGGGTTTGAGGATCCGGTTCACTTCGGCCATCAGGAACATCGGATCCGACGGAAGGTGTTCGATGAGTTCGCAGCACAGAACGGTGTCGAACGAGGCGTCATCGTAGGGGAATCGATCCTTTTCCGCGTCGAACAGATCCACCTCGCAGGCGAAGGTTTCGCCCTCCGAAGAACGCTTTTCGCGATGATCCGATTTCCCGGCCGGGCCATAGTAGCAACCGCGAACGTGCCCGTAGCCGAGCCGTGTTTGAAGAGCCGGGGTAATCTGGAGATAGGCGCCCATTTCGAGAATGCTCTGCTCGGGGCCCCCCTGCGGGACTAACGACAGCGTCTTCTCCAGGCGATCGATGTGGGTGTCGAGATAGTCGCGGGACTCTTTGGATTCGCCGGACCATGTCTGGAGGTAGCCGGCCTCGATGGGCGCCGAAGGCGGCAAGGGCGGAGCGGCGGCCGGGTCGGGCGGAACCCATGACGCACCCGCATGCACCGCTTCGAGGAACGAAGCGTACATCGCCGCGGCGCGATCCCAAGGGCACTCGGCCTCCACCCAGGCGCGCGCGCGTTGGCCCAATTGGCGAGCGATGTCTTGGCGTTCTACCAGAAGCGTGAGATATTCGGTGAGAATGTCCTCTTCCGCCGGGCCGGGGGCAACCTTCAGCACGATGTCATCCGGGAATTCGGCGAACGCGCCAACGTCGGAAACAATCACCGCTTTGCCGAGCCCCATCGCGCGCAGAAGGGTCCCGGAAGTTTCGCCGACGGTGGGGAAGCGAAGGTTCAGTACGATGTCGGAGGCGGCCAGGTAGCCGACGAACTCGTCGATCTCGACGCGGCCGAGAAGACGCGCTTCGGCGGCGATGCCGAGCGAACCGATCAGGCGTTCGATCGGAAGGTCGGCGTGAGGCTCCCCGGCAAGAATGAGTTTGGCGTTGGGCTGGCGCCGTACCACGCGGCGGAAGGCGCGCAACGATTCCGCGATTCGTTTATAGGGCTTCAGATGTCCAAAGATTCCGACAAGTGGGGTTGAAGGGGCAACGCCCAGCCGGGAGCGCCAGACCATGCGATCGCTGAGTTCGGGGATCCACGCGCCATGAGGGATCTTGGCGGCGGGTCCGGAGAAGCCTGCCTCACGCGCCATGGCGATCACAAAGTCACTATGCGCGATGAGCCCCCGGGCATTACTCAGAATGCGCCGCAAAGCCGAAACGCCGTCATAATCGGGACCCACCTCAAGGGCCCGGACCCTGTGGGCGAACGCAAGAGCGGCAGGCCCCGCGTCGTACTCCACCTCGCGGAGGTACGCATCCCAATCGCCGGCCCGAATGGTGATGGCGGCGAGCAGGTGATGGAGATTCGCTTCGTGCAGCACAACCACGCCGGGGTGCGCCAAGGCCGTGCGATACGCTTCGGCATGGTCCGGGTTGTTGCCGATCTGATAAAGGGCGACGTCGTGGGCCGAGGGCTCAAACGCTTGGCGGCCATCGCTGAAAACAGTGATTTCGCAACGGCTCGCGAGCCCATCGACGAGGGCTTCGGAATAATCGGCGATGCCACTCAGCGCGGGAGGCATCGGCGAAAAGTAGGCGACCCGGAGTTTCATTCGGGCGGCAGTTCGCCGTCCAGTTCCATGCGGAAGGTACCCATGGAAAATGGAGCCCTTATGAGGAGGGGCGTTCGGGCGGCGTCTTTGGCGAAAAACAGTTCAAAGGAATTGGTGGAAGCAGGTCCCTTGACCGTGGCGCTGAAGCGTTCGGCTTCGGCCGGCTTCTCGTTGACGGTGATGCGCTGGCGGCCGCCGTACTGGATGCGGATATCGTAAGGCGCGCCGAAATAGATTTTCTGGGCGGGGGGAATCCGGCCTTTTGCCAGTTCGGATCGGAGGAAGTAGAGAAACGCCAGAGCATCGCGGGCGCAGCCCGGCACCGGGAGTTCCGTCTTGCCGCCGCCTTCGAGAGTCTGGCGGGTGATCTTGCCGTCGGCGAATGTGAGCTTCTCGGAGGATTTGCGCGATCCGTGACTGCCCTTTTTCTCGAAGGTCTGGGAGCAGTAAGCGTCCGAAGCCGAGGACTGGTATTCGTCTTCGATGGGGACCCCGGGCAGAGAGGCGTCGAGCCGCAGAAGCAGTGACCAGCCTGTGCCGTGCCGATCGGCTTTCATCAGGCCTTCCCCCAGACTGAGCCCGCTCGGCCAGTTGATGGTGTAGCGAAGCTCCTCTTTGCCGGGTTGGCCACGGAGCGGGACAACAAGCACGGCGGCGAGGGCGAGCAGTGCCGCGCCTGTCGACGATCGCAGTTTCACGCTTGGCGAACCTCGACCTTGGCGGGCTCCTTCATCGCGGCCGGGCGGCCTTTCGCCTCTTGGGCAACGTCGTAGTAAATGGCGAGAGTCTTGCGTGCGGTCTCCTCCCACCGGAAGGCGTGGGCGCGCTGGAGGCCGAGTCGTTCCATTCGGGTTCACAATTCCACGTCAAGAAGGAGATCACGCATGGCGCGCACAATTTCGGAAGTAGATTCAGGGTCGAACAGCAGCGCGGCGCTGTCGGCCGTTTCAAGCATGGCGGTGCTGTTGGAGCAGGCTACGGCGCGGCCGCAAGCCATTGCTTCGAGGATGGGAAGACCGAAGCCTTCGTAGTGAGACGGGAAAGCGAACATGTCGCAGCCGTTGTAGAGCGACAGCAACTCGCTATCGGTAACCGGTCCGGTGCAATGGATCCGTTCGGCGGCGGGGGAAGCGGCCGCGGCGGCGCGAATGCGATCGGCGTACCAGCTATCCTTGCCGGCGAGAACAAGTCGATGCGGAAGATCGGGATGTTCGCGCAGCAGTTGTTCGAAGGCGCGAATGAGGCCGGTCTGATTTTTGCGCGGCTGGAGGTCTCCAACCATCAGTACGAATGGGCCCGGAAAGCCGAAGCGCTCCCGCACCTGGCCGAGC
>JBGSME010000828.1:0-3281 GCA_041740335.1 Bryobacteraceae bacterium
GTGGCGGCTGGAGACGATCCGGCGCGCGGTGGACAACGCCGCGGCGACACCGGTGAGCGACCACGGCGCGGTGAAGTCGACGGTGTTGCCGGCCGACCGCGTGGATGTGGACCGGATTGGGCGCCTGGTCGAGTTCATGCCGGCTTCGCGGCAGAATTCCGACGATTTATTTGCCGCGGTGGTGGGCGACATGGCGGCCGCCGATGCGTTTGCGCTCGACTATTACGGATTTCATGGCGAGTACCGGGCGTGGCTTGAGCAAGCAGGTTTTCGCATGGCCGGTTCTCATGAGGAAGGCGACAAGCTTCCGTCGCGATTTCAGCCGATCGACGGCAAGGGCGGCGGCATCCTGAGTGCGATGTTCCGGCCGGCGGCGGTGACGACGGTGGCGATCGAGCCTGGTTGCGAGTGGTATTGGACGAAGGCCGATTCCGATCAGGACCGGCCCAATTGAGGATTCCGCGATGCTGCACACGGTAATGTATCACTACGTGCGCGATCTTCCGCGCACGCCGTATCCCAAGCTGAAGGCGATGCTCGAGGATGACTTTCGCGCACAGGTGGCTGACCTGCGCCGGCACTTCGAGATGGCGACGCTTGAAACGGCGCTCGCCTATCTGGGCGGCAGCTACGCGCCGTCGCGCGAACTGTGTTTGCTGACCTTCGACGATGGCGTGGCCGAGCACTACCGAACGGTGACGCCGATTCTGGCCGAGGCCGGCGTTGAGGGGCAATTTTTCCTGATCAGTTCGTGCGTCGAGGAGCACAAAGTAGCTCCGGTTCACATGAATCATTTTTTGATGGCGGGGCTCGATTTTGGCGAGTACCGGCGCGAGATGCTGGAGCGTCTGGGCTGCTCCGACGACGGCGTGGACGAGGCGATGGCGCGCCACACCTACAAGTGGGACACGATCGAGGTGGCGCGGTTCAAATATCTGTTCAATTTCGTGGTGCCGGCCGCGGTTCGCGACAGCGCCGTGGCGGGACTCTTTGAAGCCCGTATCGGCAAGGAAGCCGATTTCGCGCGCGAGTTGTATGTGAGCTGGGAACAGGCGCGGGCGATGCAATCGGCGGGAATGCGGATGGGGGGGCACACGCACTGGCATCGTCCGTTGTCGACGCTCGAAGACGGGGAACTGAGGTTCGATCTTGGAAGCTGCCGGCGGTTGCTCGACGCGAATCTTGGGCCGCAATCGTTGTGGCCGTTTTCCTACCCCTACGGGAAACGATCGTCCTACAGCGATGCGGCGGTCGAGATGCTCAGCGAACTTGGGTTTGCGTGTTCGTTCACCACCGAGAACGGACCGAGCGGGCCGGGAACCGGCCGGTTCCACATACGGCGCGTCGATTGCAAAGCGGTACCGGCGCTACCGGTTTCGGCGTGAGAATACGGCCTGAGAATTACGGAGGATAGAAACAGGATGGAAAACTCAAGGAAGGTCGAGCGGCCGCGCAAAGTATGCGTCGTGCTGGTGGATCGCGCCAACTATGGGCGTCTGAAGCCAGTGATGAAATCGATTCGGGATCACCCGGCGCTGGAGCTCCAATGCATCGCGGCGGGCACGATGGTGCTCGAGCGGTTCGGGCGCGCGGCGGATCTGGTGCGGCGCGAGGGATTCCGCGTCCATGGCGAAATTTACACCGAGCTCGAAGGCTCGACGCCGATCTCGATGGCGAAGTCGGTGGGCATCGGCGTGCAAGAGTTCGCCAACGAATATCTTCGGCTCAAACCCGATGTCGTGCTGCTGATCGGCGACCGGTATGAGGCGCTGGGCGCGGCGATCGCGGCGGCGTACATGAATATTCCGCTGGTCCATTTGCAGGGCGGTGAAGTATCCGGGTCGATCGATGAGAGCGCGCGCCACGCCATTACCAAGTTCGCGCAGTTTCACTTTCCCTCCACGGAACGTTCGCGCGACTATCTGCTGCGGATGGGCGAGGCGCCGGAGACGATCCTGGGAGTGGGTTGTCCGGGAAGCGACATTGCGCGGGAAATGGATCCGCGGCTGGCCTCGGAGGTGATCAACTCGACCGGAAGCGGATCGGTGATCGACGTGGACAAGCCGTTTCTGCTGGTGATCTATCATCCGACGACGACGACGTTCGGGGGTGAGTTCCGGCAGATGGAGCAGATGTTGCAGGCTCTCGACGAGGTCCGGATACCGACGGTGATGATGTGGCCGAATATCGACGCCGGCTCGGATCATATTTCGAAGACGATTCGTGTGTTTCGCGACCAGCATGCGCCGGACTGGCTGCGGACAGTCACCAACCTTCCGCCGGAGAACTACCTGCAGACGCTGGCGAAAACGGCGTGCGCGGTGGGCAATTCTTCGAGCTTCGTGCGCGACGCGGGATATTTCGGAACTCCGGTGGTGCTGGTGGGAGACCGCCAGGACGGCCGCGAGACCGACGTTCACGCGGTTCGATGCGTGCCGGAGGCGAGCGAGATTGTGGCGCGAATCCGCCAGCGGCTGGATCACGGCCGGTACGCACCGTCGACGCTCTATGGCGACGGCACGGTGGCGCCGCGAGTGGCCGAGGGGCTGGCGACGTTGAAGCCCTATGTGCAGAAGCGGCTCTACTTTGTGAAGGAAGAGGCTGCGTTGAATAAGGAAAACGGACATGCGGGTACTTGGGATCGTGACGGCGCGCGGGGGGTCGAAGGGAATCCCGCGGAAGAACATTACGCCGTTGCTGGGCAAGCCGCTGCTGGCGTGGACGGCTGAGGCGGCGCTCGGGGCACGGTCGCTCGGCCGGGTAGTACTTTCCACCGACGATGCCGAGATTGCGGAAGTGGGCCGGGCATGCGGCTTGGACGTGCCTTTTTTGCGGCCGGAGCATCTGGCGCAGGACGATACGCCGACGATCCCGGTACTGCAGGACGTAGTGGCCCGGCTCGAGGAAAGCGGCGAGCGTTACGATGCGATCCTGACCTTGCAGCCGACCAATCCGCTGCGGCGCGCCTCCGATATCGACGGCGCGGTGGAGTTGCTCGAGCGGAGCGGCGCCGACTCGGTGATTTCGTTCTTCGACGTCGGGGAGCGGCATCCGGCGCGTATGAAGTATATCGGCGAAGACAACCGGGTGATTGATCCGCCGTTCGTTGAGCAATTCGAAGGGATGCCGCGGCAAAAGCTGCCGCCGATCTATTTGCGCGAAGGGTCGATCTACCTGACGCGGCGCGATGTGCTGATGGAGCAGGGTTCGCTCAAGGGCGCCGACTGCCGGGCGTGGATCATGCCCCGCGAGCGTGCCTGCAATATCGACGACGAGTTTGA
>JBGSME010000829.1:0-2773 GCA_041740335.1 Bryobacteraceae bacterium
GGCCGCGGCTGGCGATGAGATCCTCTTCCGCGCCGGTGTTCACAGCTTTCCCGCTACGGTCCTCCTGAGGAAGTCCGGCCGGGCGGAAGCGCCGATCGTTCTTCGCGGGGAACCGGGGGCGATCGTGGAGGGCGGCGGCCACGCAATCGACCTTTTCGACATCGTGGGCGCCCACTTCGTGGTCTTCGACGGCCTTACGCTGCGCCACGCACGCACGGCTATTTTCGCGGGGGGCAAAGGATCGCCTGGTGCGTCGCACCTGATCGTGTGGCGATGCCACCTGGAGGACCTGATCTATGGCATCAACACGCTCTCGGAGAATTCGGAGAACTGGCTGATTACGGACAACGTTCTCGAAGGCACGAATCCAACCTGGTATCCGCGGCCGGAGCAGACCTACATGCAGCCATCGCACACGGGCGTAAACGTCTATGGACGTGGGCACGTGGTTCGCTTCAATCGAGTGACGCGGTTCAGCGACTCGATCGCCATCGCCAACTTTGGCGAGCCGCTCGCCGATCCGGAAAAGCACGCCACGGCGATCGACTTTTACGGCAACGACCTATCGTGGGCACAGGATGACACCATCGAGACCGACTACGGATGCCATAACGTGCGCGTATACCGGAATCGCTGCAACAACGCGCACACCGGTATCAGCGTGCAGCCGTTCTATGGCGGCCCGGTGTACCTGATCCGGAACGAAGTTATCGGTGTAACCTCACTTACGTTCAAGATTCATAACTACAGCGCGGGCATCCTGGCGTGGCACAACACCGTGGCGAGCGCGGGGAGTGGTTTCCGGTCTTTCAACAAGTGGCAGAATGGCCATTTCCGGAACAATCTCTTCCTGAGCGGGAACGGATACGCGATGGATACGGGCAGCCTTTCGACTTACTCGACACTCGACTACAACGGGTACCGCCGCAATCGCGCTGGCGAGCTGATCCGATGGTTCGATGGAAAACAACTGCGGACGTTCGTGGATCTGGCGGCGTTCCGTGAGGGCACCGGGCATGAGGCGCACGGAGTCATCGTGGACTATGACGTGTTTCAGAAGGCATCGCCGCCAGAGCGGGGAGTGACGACGGACCCTTCCGCCTACGACGTTCGGTTGCGACGCGAGGCAGGAAATCCGGCGGTGGACAGCGGGGTGCCGCTGGCGAACGTCAATGAGGGATTTCGGGGTCGCGCGCCAGATCTCGGATGCCACGAAGCGGGATCGAAACCGGTGGTTTACGGGCCGAGACGGAGGGCGGGAGGCCGATAGCGGGTGTTCCGCCAGTGCGGAGATTTCCGCTCCGCCCGCGTGGTGTCGGCTAGTCTAACCGCCCTTCGAGCAAAGCGGTCAGTTGGTCCGGCTGGCGGCGTATGCCGACGTAGAAGATTCCGAATAACGCATAGATCGCGCTCACTTCGTCGAAGCGCATCTCATAGATCAGCTTCTTGAACTGCAAGGGATCGTCGCTGAAAAGATCCACTCCCCATTCCCAGTCGTCGAATCCAATCGACCCGGTGATGATCTGGCGGACGTGCTCGGCGTACTTGCGTCCGATCATGCCGTGCTCATGCATCATCCGCGCCCGCTCGGCGAGCGGCACGGTGTACCAGTTTTTGTGCTCGCCGCGAAGGCGGTTCATCGGATAAAAACAGATATATTTGTGCGGCGGAATCGAGGGGAACAGGCGCGGCTCCATCGCTTTGCGCTGGCGATCCATCTCTTCCGCCAGTGCCTGGTTCCATGCTTCCGAACCGGGTTCGAGGCCGCGCTCGGCAAACAGGCGCTGAGTGCGCTGGGTCGATTCGTAGAGCCCCAGTTCCACCACCGAGAAGTACGAAGTAGTGGGCTCCAGAAAATCCCAGAGCCGCGTTTGCGCCAGCCTCAGTTCGGCGGCGTTGAGTTCGGCCGGATCGTTGCGAAAATGCACCAACATCAGGTCGCCCTTATGGCCAAGCATCGAATAGAGGGCGGTGTTCGACCCGGCCATTTCACCGAGAACGGCGGAGGCGTCCTGTGCCACAGTAGTCCGGTCCGCCGGATGCAGGCATTTCCAATCGTCCCACCGGATGCGCATCATTTGATGAAGCGCCCAGGAGCCTTCGAGCGTCAAAGGAACCGAAAGAGAGTCCATCTGTTTATGATGCAACAATTGGCTATGAGTCCAGTGAACTACGATGCCCTGCTGGTGGTTTCCTTCGGCGGGCCGGAAAAGCACGAAGACGTAATTCCGTTCCTCGAAAACGTTCTACGGGGACGTAACGTCCCGCGGGAACGAATGCTCGAAGTGGCGGAGCACTACTATCATTTCGAGGGCCGCAGCCCGATCAACGATCACGCCAAGGAGCTAATTGACGCGCTGCGGCCGCTGGTCCCGCTGCCGATCTATTGGGGCAATCGGAATTGGCATCCGATGCTCGGGGAAACGGTCCGCGCGATGAAGGAGGACGGCGTGCAGCGCGCGCTCGCTCTGGCAACCTCGGCGTTCGGATCCTACTCGTCGTGCCGTCAATACCAGGACAATATCGACGATGCGGTTCGCGCAGCGGGCGACGGGGCGCCGCGCATCGACAAGATCCCGCCGTTTTGGGATCGAGCCGGATTCATCGATGCGATGGCAGACCGCATCCGTCCGATGTTAACTCCGGAATCCGAATTGATCTTTACGGCGCACAGCATCCCGGTCTCGATGGCCCAGGCGAGTCCATACGCCCGGCAGGTGGAGGAGGCTTCCGGGCGCGTGGCCCAGCAGCTTGGCCATTCGGCCTGGACGCT
>JBGSME010000830.1:0-3513 GCA_041740335.1 Bryobacteraceae bacterium
ATTGCTCGCTGCCTCAACCCGTTCGCTTGCCGCAACTGTCAACGATCTCCGCGAGTTTTCTCGCATCGAGAACGGCCAGGTTGACCTCGCCAGCGTGAACTTCTCCCTCCGGTCTCTGATCGAATCAGTCGCCGACGAACTCGCCGACAAAGCCGAAAACAGGGGTATCGAACTACTTTGCCTCATCCGGCCCAACGTGCCCGACGCCGTGATCGGCGACCCAGCCCGGCTTCGGCAGATTGCACTCAACCTGCTCGCCAACGCCGTGGAGCATACTCACGCCGGCGATGTGTCGATCAACGTTTCCGTGGCCCGCGACGGCGCTTCGGAGGCAATCGTCCGCTTCGAAGTCGAGGACAGCGGCGACGGCATCCCGCCCGACGCCATTCCCGGCCTATTCGATCTCGCCCCCGGCGTGGAATCGGCTCGCGGACGCGGTACCCGTTCGGGACGCTTCGGCCTGGCCATGTCCCGCCACCTTGTCGAACGGATGTCCGGTCAAATGGGGGTTGAAAGCGAACCCGGCCAAGGCACCCTCTTCTGGTTCACCGTTAAACTCACCAAACTCCTCACCGCCAGCGATACGCCGGCCGATCTCACCGCCCTCCGCGGCAAACGCGCACTCGTAGTGGATGATGCCGCCAGTTGCCGGGGGGTCCTGGCCGAAATCCTGCGCAATTGGGGTCTCGTCATCGCCACTGCCGAACAAGCCATGGAAGCCGTCGGCCTCTGCCAAACAAAAGCCGCCGCCGGAGACCCTTTTGACTTCGTCCTGCTCGACTACGAACTTCCCGGCATGAACGGCCTCGAAACCGCCGAAGCCATTCTCGACCTACAGATCCCCGTCAATCTGATCCTCACCATTCCGCCCAGCCTCCGTCACTGGCGGGAGGAACCGTTCCTCCATGGCATTCAGGCCGCGCTGAGCAAACCCGTCCACGCCGGCGACCTCTACGCTGCTCTCATCGGATGTGTTCCGTCACCAGGTTCCGAACCGCCCGAGTCGAGCCTTGTCCGTCTTGGTGAAACTCTCATCGAGAACTCCGGCCCCGCTCCCGGCCCGCATGTCGCCCCGCCCCGGGATCAGGAAGTACGGATCGCCGAAGCACCTGCGGGTGCCCCCGAACCCGAGTCCAACCAGTTGCACATCCTGCTCGCCGAAGACAATATCGTCAACCAGCGAGTTGCGCGCCGCCTCGTCGAAAAGATGGGTTACACCGTCGATGTTGTCAACAACGGCAGCCAGGCTGTGAACGCCGCCCGCAACGGCAACTATTCCCTGATCCTGATGGATTGCCAAATGCCCGAGATGGACGGCCTTGCCGCCACGGCCGAGATCCGGCGCTTCTCCGGACCCGAGCGAAACGTTCCCATCGTCGCCATGACAGCCAATTCGATGCGCGGCGATCGCGAGCGCTGCCTCGATGCCGGTATGAACGACTACGTCAGCAAACCGGTTGCCTTTGAGACCCTCCACTCCGTCTTATCCTATTGGCTCAGCCACGCCGACGCCATCGCCGCCAAGGCAGCCGCCGGCCGCTAATACATTGCCGCTTCCCCCTCCGGCCGCGTCTTCCATCGGCGATGCATCCAGAGCCACTGGTCGGGATACTCGCGGATTGCCGCCTCCAGCGTTGCGTGGATCCGCCGCGTGTCCTCAGCCTCGTCTCCCGTGATGGCCACCGGCGGGTAGAACTTGAGCACATACCTCCCCTTCTCGCCGGACCACAACGCAAACCCCGGAATCACCGTCGCCCCTGTCCGCGCCGCGATTCGCCCGATTCCGGTCGATACACACGCCTTCACGCCAAAGAAGTCGATAAATATCCCTTCCTCGGCCGCCACGTTCTGATCGATCAGGATTCCAACCGCCTCGTTTCGCGACAGCGCCCGCAGAATTCCCCGCGCAAAATCTCGCTTCTCAATCACACGGTTCCCGGACCGCATCCGAAGCCCCGCCACAAGCCTGTCGATCCTGGGATTGTCGAGCCCACGCACCACCACATGCATCGGCTTCGCCATCAACGCGTGCGCATACGCGCTCAGCTCCCAGTTACCCAAATGCGCAGTCGCGAAAAGGACCCCTTTGCCCGACGCCATCGCACGCTCGTAGTGCTCGAACCCCTCATAGTCGATCCACTCCCGCACGTTGCCCTTGCCAATCCGCGGAAAGCGCGCCATCGACGCGAGAATTCGCGCGATGGAGTCAAAACTGCCGTCCGCCAGACGCCGGCGCGCGGCCTCATCCAGTTCCGGCATCGCCAACCGAAGATTTCGCCCCGCTACTCCGCGAAGACGAGGGATCGCGCTGTCCAGCAACCCGGCGTAAAAACGCGCAATCCGAAACGAGACAGACTGCGGGCCAATGGAAAGAGAAGCAAGCACAAAACGGGCAGCCGCATATTCGAGCTCGGTCCGGGCCCACGATCGCGTCTTCACTTCGACCGGATCCAACCGCCTCCCAGCACAACTTCGCCATCGTAGAAAACCGCACCCTGGCCCGGCGTTACCGCCCGCTGCGGCTCGTCAAACCGCACCCGGACTCGATCCTCTCCCACCGGGTGGACCGTCGCCGCCGCCGGTACGTGCTTGTTCCGGATCCGAACTTGCGCCCGCACCGGTGCCGCCGGCGGCCCAATCGAAATCCAGTTAACCCGATCCGCCTCAAACTCGGCGCACAGCAAATCCTCGTTCGACCCAACAATCACCCGCTGCGTCACCGGCTCGGTAGCAATCACGTAAAGTGGCTCAGCCGCCGCCACACGAAGCCCCTTCCGCTGCCCCACCGTGTATCGGTGTACACCGCCATGCTCGCCCACCACGCGCCCGTCCGTAGTCACGATCTCTCCGGCCGTGGCGGCCGGCTCAATTCCCTGTTCACGGAAGTAGGCATCGATGAACGCCGCGTAGTCGCCATTGGGGACGAAACAAATTTCCTGGCTGTCGCTCTTGGCCGCCACCGGAACACCCAGCGCAACGGCAAGCTCACGCACCTGCGGCTTGTGCAACCCACCCAACGGAAATCGTGTGCGCGCCAACTGATCCTGCGTAAGCCCAAAAAGAAAATACGTCTGATCCTTCGCCGCGTCCACCGCTCGCAGCAGCCGATGCCGCCCGGAAGCGTCGTCAAAATCGATCCGCGCGTAGTGCCCCGTCGCCACCGAATCGGCGCCCAAGCCACGCGCCAGATCGATGAAATCATCGAATTTCACAAAGTTGTTGCAGAGCGTACACGGGATCGGCGTCCGACCGGCAAGATAGTCATCCACGAACGGCTTCACCACTTGCTCTTCAAATCGCTTCTCGAAATTCACCACATAGTAAGGGATCCCGATCACCTGCGCCACCTGCCGTGCGTCGTAGACGTCGTCGAGCGAACAGCAGCGTCCCGTTCCGCCGCCCTCCGGCGCGAGGCCAGGCAGACGTCGCTGGTTCCACAACTGCATCGTAAGGCCCACCAACGGCAGCCTCTCGCGGTGCAGCATCGCCGCCACAACGGAACTGTCCACGCCG
>JBGSME010000831.1:0-3815 GCA_041740335.1 Bryobacteraceae bacterium
GCCTGCCGAGAAGGCTACGCTCGTCGGTGCCGGAGGAGCGCTGGTTTCCTCGCCGCTCACCGTCCCGAGCGAGTTGGGCATGCACACCATTGTGTGGGAACTTCGCGATTACACCGGCACCCGGGTGCTGAAGGCGAAGTACATGAAGATCGGGGTGGTGGACGGATTCGAAAACATCACGGGCAACATCGGCGCCAGCCGCACGCTGGTGAACACGAAGGCGTACCGACTGAGCGGCATCGTTTTCGTGAACAATAGCGCGGTGCTGACGATTCAGCCCGGCACGTTTATCATTGGCCAACCCGGCTCGCAGCCGCCTTCGGCGCTGATCATCACCCGCACCGGCCGGATCGAGGCGACTGGCACGCGGTCGCGTCCGATCGTGATGACGAGCTCGCAGACGTTCGGCCAGCGGCAGCGCGGCGATTGGGGCGGACTGATAATGCTCGGCCGGGCTCCGGTGAATACCGCCGCCGGCGCCCGCGACAACAACCAAGCCGGCGAGTTCAACATCGAAGGCCTGCCCGCCACCGTCGATACGATTTTCGGCGGAACCGACGCGGCACATAACTGCGGAACGTTGACCTACGTCCGGGTGGAATACGCCGGATCGATTCTTTCTCCGAACAACGAACTGAATTCGTTCACCTGGGGCAGCTGCGGCACTGGCACTACCACGCACCATCTGCAGGCGATTTTCGGTCTCGACGATTCGTTCGAATGGTTCGGCGGCACCAACAACGCGAAGTACCTGATTGGCGGGCTCGGCGCCGATGACTACGTCGACTTCCAGCTTGGCTGGACCGGCAAGATCCAACACGGCATCTTCTATCAGAGTCCGGACGCGCGCGGCAACCGGGGCGTCGAGGGCGACAACAGCGAGTTCAACAACAGCGCCGAGCCGTTCTCGAACCCGACTATGTATAACCTCACTTTCGCCGGGAGCGGAGAGGACGGGTTTGACGAGGCGGGAAGCTCAACGGGGTTGTATCTGCGCCGCGGTGCGCGGGCATCGATCAACAACGTGGCGGTCATCAACTTCGGAAACCAAGCCCTCCGGATTAACGACGACGCCACAGTGGCGCAATACACTGCGGGCAACCTGAAGTTCAATGGATTGCTTGTCTGGAACAACGGCAGGATCGCCAGCCCGCCGGCGTCCAACGACGTGAACGGACAGTTCCACACCAGCGGGCGTCCGGTGGCTAACGACGTGGCGTCGCGTACCCTGATTGCCAACCCGCTAGTGGTGCGCCCGTTCGAATTCAGCGACCCCGACTGGCGGGGCCGGTTTGGTTCGCCCCTCTTCCGCGCCGGATGGGTTTCGCCGCCCGACGATGGCTTCTTTGACCAGGATGCGAACTACGTGGGCGGAATCGGTGACGAAGACTGGACCGAGGAGTGGACCAACTTCCTCGTCGACACCGATATCCGTTAGGACCGAGCAGGGGCGAGTCCCTTGTTGTATCAATCAGAGCAGAAGTAGGTGGACATGCTTGCTGCTGGGAATACCGAATATGCGGCTTCCCACCGTCTCCGACGTCTACCAACCAATGGCCGGCTTGATATGCTGGCGGCCCTCTCCATGGGGCCGCCGGCTCATCGCATAAGCCGAATAGTGCTTGCCGAAATTCAGCAAGTAGGGCGGGAGTTGAAGGTCTCGATTCCGACGGTGAGCAAATGGCGGCGTCGGTTCGCGGAACGTGGACTAGAGGGTTTGCGCGGCCGGGCAAGCCGCGCATATACGGAGAAAGGTTTCGAGGTCGTGTGTTGGGCCTCTTTAAGCAATCGCCTCCGCCGGGATGTCGCATCGGGACGGCGCGAACGGATCTATCTGCAGCGGCTTCGCACTTGTTTCGTGAGCACCGATCCCGAGTTCACCGCGAAGGCAGCCGAGGTCGTCGGCCTGTATTTGATTCCCTGCTCGAATGCGCTGGTGTTGAGTGTGGGCGAAAGCCCACCATACAGGCTTTGCCTTCCGGGTATGTACAAACCGACAGCCGCGGGGGTGCGGGCCATGAAGAGCGCCTACAAGCGGAATTGAACGCTGAACCACGCTGAACCTATTCGCCGCGTTCGAGATCGCCAGCGGACGAGCCTACGAACAAACCACGGAACGAAAGATGCGCGAGGACTTTCGCCGGTTTCTGGACGGAGTCGTCACAGACCTGCCCACCGACAAGGCTGATGCCAACGGTCGAAGGGTAAGGGGAGGCGCTTGATCGCTGCTGAGCTTCGGCTCGCCATAAGTATGCCCCAGTTCCGACGTTCAGCCAAGTCCCGCTGCCCCAGTCGCTGATTGTCGCTACCTGCCACCCTCCGATGACATGATTTACTGCCCGCGACACATTCCGCGCGATTGCCGCCCGGCCAACGGGAATCATGAATCCCGTTCCAACGCACGCGGTGCGGTGGTAGGCGTCACCACCAGCAGTCCCATACCGTTTACGTATCCGCTGAACAATTGCCGCAAGCGGCATTCTCCTATAGTACTCATCCACATCGCCGGCGGACCGCCGAAGAGCGCTCACCGAGGCTCGATGACTATGTTGTCTTCGCCGCCGAGCCGCAGCCAGCTCTCCGACGCAGGTTCTGCCAGTTTCGATTGTCTGACGGGATTGGTTGGGTCCGGCAGTCCGCAATGTTGACAAAGGCTCCGTGAACAGGCAACGTGCCGTGACGGAACAGCCCGGCGAGGAGTGCCAGCGCATGGCTGGCGAGGACTTGGTTCAACATCGGCTCCTGTCTCTCCAGGGCTTCGACTGCGCTGCAGCTTGGCTCGTCATCATCGGGGAGGGAGGCGTCCGTGATTTCCGGGAGTAGTTCGGCGGCGGTCCGAAGGCGGTTCGCTCGACGGGGATTGCGGCGGTTCAGGGGCTGCCCGAGCACGAACTGCCCGCCTGTCGCGCCGTTGCCGAGGTCGAGCCAGTACGACGTCGTCGCATTACCGGTGACGAGTTCCTCGATCGTCGCGCGAGCAGCACGCGTATCGACGCAACTGATCACGATGTCCGCTTCCTCGACCCTGTGGCCATGGCCAACGTGTTCCGGGATGGCCCTCCACCGAACGCCCCAGAACAGGTTGATTCGCGAGACCACAACGATGCTTTTGTGGAGTCCGATCTCGGAGCGGCTGAACGGTTGCCGGACGCAGTTGGCCGGTGAGACGGTATCGCCGTCGATCACAGTCACATCGAGTCCCGCAGGGTGCCCGGCGGCGAGAAGAGCCTGATGGATGTAGGGCAGGCCCATCGCTACGACACTGCCGCTTCCGCCGCAGCCGATGACCACAACTCGGATGACGCGACGTTTGAGTAGGTGCGCAGGGATCGTGTGTGTCATCGTTCTCGCTCTGCGAACTGGGCCAAGGTCTCGCGGGTCAATGCGAGGTACTTGGCGGGAAAGCGTGAGGCGCCGGCCAACTCGGTCCACAAGCCTACGAAGCCGCCGCGGTGCCTTGTGAAGTCGCCGCCGCCGTAGATGTGAGTGAACTCGGAATCGAAGAACGCGCCCTCCCATTTCGTCATCGACCCCACGGTGGCCTCACCGGGCGACTGCATCGATCCCTGGCATACGGCTCCTTCGGCGTTCACGTTGTAGTACGGAGCGACCGCCAGAGGTGTGATTGCAACCGGGCGTTTGTTCGCCGGCAGCGCTCGAATCCACAACTCACGATGCGTCACCTTGAAGATGAGTGCTGGTTGCGCGAACACGCGCCCACTCACGGCGCCGAGCGGATCGTCGTGCCGGAAGAACATCCGTCGACGCTGGGCCGGCCGCCACCAGACCAACGTATCCGGCGTCCGCACCAACAC
>JBGSME010000832.1:0-7468 GCA_041740335.1 Bryobacteraceae bacterium
GCGCATGGAAAAGCTCGGGATCCGCTGACCTGTCTGGCAGTGTCGGCGGGCCGAACACCGAGTGTCGGCGGGCCGACACGGCGTCGACGGGCCGACGCCGATTCTTCGACACCGCCCGGTCGATATCGCACAACTCTACTAGAATTAATGATAATTGGGCCCTAGTCCTTTGGTGCCTTCCGTGCACCCTCATTTGCGTCTGGCAACGCGAGACGAACCACACGTAAGGAGAAAAAATGACCATGGACTACAACCAATTGTTGCAATCGGCACTGCCGAGACTGATCGACGGCGGAATTCTGGTATTCAAGGCGATCGCGGTATGGATCATCGGCCGTTGGCTGATCACCTTCGCAATCAGGATGATCACCAGGAGCCTGGGGCGGCAGAAGATAGACACAACCGTTGTGGGCTACGCTACCTCCACGATCAGCATCATCCTGAACGTGATCCTGGTTGTGGCGCTGCTGAGTTTCTTCGGTATCGAGACGACAACGTTCGCGGCATTGCTCGGCGGTTTGGGATTGGCGATCGGCGCGGCCTGGGGCGGCTTGCTCGCCAACTTCGCTTCCGGCGCCCTGCTGGTCTTCCTGAAGCCGTTCCGCGCAGGGGACTTTGTGACTGCCGGCGCGATGACGGGAACAGTGGAAGAGATCGGCATGTTCGTGACCACCATCAATACGCCGGATAACGTCCGGACCTTTGTCGGCAACAACAAGATTTTCAGCGACACAATTCAGAACTTCAGCAGTAACTCGTACCGGCGTGTGGATATTACAGCGCCGGTGGCCCACAGCATGAACATCAAGGAAGCGATGGCCCAGATCACGGCGGGCGTTGGCAAGATTCAGAACGTGGTCGGGTTGCCCGCGCCGGACATCAAGATCCTTGGCTACAACGCTTCCGGATGCGTCCTGGCGATCCGCCCGTACTGCCATACCGACAATTACTGGCAGGTCTACTTCGACACGCATGAAGTGGTGAAGTCCGTACTCGGCGATGGCGGCTTCACGGCGCCGATGGTCCGGCCGGAGATCCCATAAGGGATACGCCTACTCATCACGCCTGCAAATTCAGAAACAAAAATCAATCAAACAACGCACCTTGCTATTTGCCTTTGCATGCCTGGCGGCGGCAGATCTCACAATCGCCGCTGACCAGGTAACCTTGAAGAATGGCGACCGCCTAACCGGCGCGGTCGTAAAGAAAGACGCCACAAATCTGGTGTTCAAGAGCGACCATGTCGGCCTGGTGACCATACCCTGGGATCAGGTATCCGCTCTCAAAACCGATACGCCTGTCACCATCGCGCTAACCGGCGGAGAATCGGTGCTGGGCACGGTGGCCGTCGCGCCGGAACAGAACGTTGAGATCCAGTCCGGCGGACAATCCCGGTCGGTGGAACCCGCGCAAGTGGAAGCTCTCCGCAACGCCGACGAACAGCACATCTATGAGCGGATGCTGAAGCCCCATCTCACCGATCTGTGGGTCATAGGCGGCAACATCGGCATCGCCGGAACCAAGGGCAATGCCGCGACGGTGGCCGGTGCAACCGCGCAAACGGCGCAAGCGGTCCGCGGCGGCTGGGCCTACAACAGGAACATCAGGCCGCGGCTGTTCTGGAACCTGTTCAACGACTACGAATACGACCGGTTCCAGAATCTCGATCTGCGCATGGTGCTCGGCACCGGCCTCGGCTACTCAGTCTGGAAGAGCGAACGCGGCCAACTCGATCTGGTTGGCGGTATGGCGTGGAACCGGGAGAAATTCGACCCCGCGCCCAAAGACCCGTTCACGACCAATAAGGCCAACGCTTACTGGGGCGACGATTTCACTTGCGCGCCAACAGCCGCGTCAGCCTTTTCCAGGGCTATCGGATGTTCAATACTCTCAACAAGACCGCCGACAACCGGTCCACTTTGAATCCGGTCCCGCAGGTCCACAGCTTCCGGCAGAATTTCGACGCTGGCCTGTCGGCGAAGCTGACCAAGTGGCTCACCTGGAACGCATCGATTAGCGACCGGTACCTGAGCAACCCAGTGGCCGCCAAGAAGAACGACCTTCTTTACACCACCGGCCTGGGCTTTACCTTCACCCGGTAGCGACCAAACACAAACACCCTATGAAGTGATGAAAACCGAAATGCATTTGACCTCCCGGAAGGACAGCTTTCTCTCCTTTTTGCTAAAGTTCACACTCACAGCCTTCTTATTGGCCACCGCCTTTGGAGTCTTCATCACACTCCTGTGGGCCACGGTCATGGGCTCTTAGCTCCAATACCGTTCACTTAGCCCGCCCTGTCTCATTGGTACCGGAGGAAATATGGGGACTGTCCGACGCGGTCACGAATGCCCAATCAGCAGCCAAACAGCCCGCTCCGCGCGGGACCGTCCCCCATATTTCCTGGACCATCGAAGCCGTATCCCGCCTGCCCACTCAACTCCTAAGAGAACAGGATTGCTCTTAGCTCCTCAACAACCGCCGGCACAACGGAGCTGGGGCAGCTCCTGCTTCCTGTCCATCTGGACGCCCAGCCCTGCGCGGCTGGCTATTTTGGCGCCGGTGCATCCGGCGGACCGATCCGCTTCGGCGTCACATCGTGGGAAGTCCACCGCCACCGCAACCGCGAGCAGGCCAACCGCGACGACGTTCCCCACACCACGTTGCCCAGAACAAAACTTCCGTCGGCAGCCACTAGGACTCGCGGCGAAAGCGCCGCGCTTGTGCCGCTCAACTGAAAGTAGTCCGTGGAGTTGCCCGTGCCGGACTTGGCGTAGGAAGCCAGCGGAATCATCGACGCCGGGTAGTTCACCGCAAGGTAGTTGCTCGGCCTGTGGACCAACCATACGGTTACCCGGACCCACCGGTTCGGATATAGGCTCCGGCCGGTTCGGGCGATTCTGGCAGCGGTGGAAGCTTGCAACGGGTGCTTGGCGGCGCCAAGGGCACGGCGGCCCGGCTCGGCGTAAGATAATTGCGGGATGGATTCCTTTGGAATACTGCACCTGAGCGACCTCCATTGCAAGAAGGAGGCCTCCGCGGAGGCGCTGCTTGGTCCCCTTATGGAGGACCTGGACAAGAAGTTCTCCAAGGCGCAGCTCGCGTTTGTGGTGATCTCGGGGGACTTCATCGATCGGGGCGATGCGGCGGGGTACGGTCCGGCGGCGGCGTTCATTCGGGAGTTGAGCAAGGCTACGAAGGTGGGGCTGGAGCGGTTTGTGGTTTGTCCGGGGAATCATGATGTGGAGGAGTTGGAGTCCGCGTTTGCCTTGCAGGGGAAGGTGGGCGAGGGCGAAGAGGAGGTCAAGAAGCTTGACGAGGATGCGTATCGGGTTCGGGTTCTCAGCGAGTATCCGAAGCGGTTCTCCGGTTACTCGAAGTTGTCCTCGGAGTTTTTCGGACACACCTACGATCTTGCGGACTTGAGCCGGGTGCAAACGTTCGCCGACCGGGGCGTGCAGTTTCTTTCGTTGAACTCGGCATGCCGGATCGATAAGTTCCGGCTGGAGAGTAAGCACGCAGTGATCGATCCGGCGGCGTTCTCGCGGGCGCTCGCCGTGGCGGATACGGACAAGCAGCCGGTGCGGATCGCGGTCTGGCATCATGCGGTATTGGGGCGGTGGAGCATGGCGGAGTCCGACGGATATTTGCAGCGGCTGGCGGAGGCGGGGTTTGCGATGCTGCTGCATGGGGACGTCCATGAGACCCGGGCGCAGATGGCGAATCCGTTTCGGGATGCATTGCCGGTGGCGGGCGCGGGGGCGTTTGGGGCGAATGAGGCGGCGGGCAATCTTTATAACTTGATCGAGGTGGCCGGGGCTCGGGTGACGGTGCATGTCCGGAAGCAGGACGCGGCGAACGGACCGTTCGACGGGCACTTCGCGTTTGGGAAAACCGGCAAGCGTGTACCGCATTTTTCTTTCACGGTAGGTGAAGCCGGGGACGCACCGGCGCCACCGGCACCCGCGGGGGATCCAACTCGGTATCTGGCGGCGCTCGACGAATCGACGAAATGGATCGATTTCCGTGGTTTACAGGTAGGTTCGGGGAAGGCGAAGCGCTTCGAAATTGAGCGGCTGTACGTTCCGTTGACGCACGGCTCGGTACCAATCGAGGAGGCGCTGGCGGCGAAGCATGTTGTGATCCAGGGCGACGCAGGGAGCGGCAAGACAACGTTCCTACGTCAGCATGCCCGGCGGCTGATGGCGGGCGGCGAGTTCCCGATTCTGATCAAGATCGCGGAGTTCGATCAGCACTGGGACCAGTGTTGGGACCGGAAGCAGGGCCCCACGGTGAAGACGTCGCCGCATTGGGTGCGGCACTACCTCGCGTCGCGCGGGTGGGACCTGAGCGAAGAATACTTCGAAGCCAAGCTGCGCGACTCCCATACGGTCCTGCTGCTCGACGGGCTGGACGAAGCGGCGAACGATCAGCGCCGCGCAGCGATGGCGAAGCTGTTCCATCAGGCAGCGGTCGACTATCCGGCGTGCCGGATGGTGGTGACGACGCGTCCGGCGGCGTACCGGGACGAGGCTGTGCTGGCGGGGTGGGAAACCGTGCGGATCGATGACTTGGACGATCCGCATGTGGATGAGTTTTTGCGGATGTGGTCGGCGTGCCTGCATGCGGAGAACACGGAGGCAGCCGAAGGGCATCGAGCGGAGCTACGGAGTGCATTGGACTCGAAGCCGGAGATCCGGCGGATGGCGCGGAATCCGGTGATGCTGACGGCGCTGGCGGTAGTGCATTGGAACGACAAGCGTCTGCCGGATCAGCGTGCAGAGCTGTACGAGTCCGTCCTGGGGTGGCTGGCGAAGGCGCGAGAACGAGCCGGACGTGAAACTGCTGAAAGCTGCCTGCGAATGCTGGGGCGGCTGGCGCTGGGGATGCAGGAGTGGAAAGACGGGCACCGCGTGCAGTTGGGGAAGGACGCGGCAGCGGGGCTGATCGCGGAAGAGTTCCGGACGGTGGCGGCGGAGGGGCGGCGGGAGCGTGCACGGCAGTTTTTGACGGAGGAAGAGGTGGACAGCGGGATCATTTCGAGCGTGGGGACGGATGTGCGGTTCTGGCACCGGACGTTCCAGGAGCACCTGTCGGCGCGGACGTTGGCCGGCGGCCTCGACGCAGACCTCTGGAAGCGGGTTGAGCCGCGGATGAATGAGAACGAGTGGCGGGAGGTGATGCTGCTGTTGGGGGGCGTGCTACATTCGCGTGGGCGGGAGCGGCTGGATTGGCTGTTCGCGCAGATGCTCGGGTCGGTGCCGGAGCGCGCGGGGCTGGCGGATCAGGCGCGGTGTTTTGGGCTGGTTGGGGCGATGCTGCGGGACTTGGGGGCGGTGAAGTATGAACTGCCGGGCGACGCGGCGGAGCGGTTCGGACGGATGCGGGAGGCTGTGTTGGGGATCTTTGAGCCAGCGGGGGCAGCGAAGGTCGCGTACAAGGACCGGGTGGCTGCCGGGGAGGCGTTGGGGGCGAACCATCCGGGGTTGCGGATGCCTTGGGATCCAGGGTACTGGGTGGAGATCCCAGGGGGGGCGTTTCTGATGGGGGCGCAGAAGACGGATGCGGCGAAGCCGAACTACGATGACGAAGCGCAGGACGATGAGCCGGTGCGGAAGGCGACGGTGAAGGCGTTCCGGATGGGCCGTTATCCGGTGACGGCGTGGGAGTACGGGCGGTATCTGGAGGAAGCGGGGGCAGAGGCGCCGAGCGATTGGGACGACCAGCGGCTGCATCCGAACCGGCCAGTGACGAATGTGAACTGGCACGCGGCGAAGGCGTATTGCGAGTGGGCCGCGAAGACGGAGCCGGGGTGCCGCCTGCCGGCGGAGGAGGAGTGGGAGTACGCGGCTCGTGGCACGGACGGGCGCAAGTATCCGTGGGGGCCTGACAACCCGGACGCGGAGCGGATGAACTACGAAAGCAACGTGGGAGCGCCGTCGCCGGTGGGCGTGTTTCCGGCGAGCCACGTGCGGGGCGAGTTAGCGGACATGGCCGGGAACGTCTGGGAGTGGACGTCGAGCCTGTACACGAAGGGCGGCAAGAGTCTCGTGTTGCGCGGGGGCTCGTGGAGCTACTCTTCCTACGCGGCCCGCTGCGCGTTCCGCTTCAACTGCTCCCCGGAGTACCGTAACTACAGTGTCGGGTTTCGTTGCGCCAGGACATAACCCTATACCCTTTTCCCTCTTACCCTTTACAGAGAGAGCTGGGGAAAGCCGCGAAGCCAGGTGGGTCCAGGGCGTAAGCCCTGGGGAAAATTTTTGAGAGAATCGCACAATGCCTCTGAAAGAAAGTGTAATCTCCAAGACAGACGACTTCCTGCTATGGTTCCTGCCAAAGATCGAGAAGTTCCCGCGCAACTACAAGTTCCTCTTCGGCGACCGGCTGGTAGGGATCCAACTCGACCTGCTGGAAAACCTGATCGAAGCGTACTACCGAAAGGACAAGCTGACCAACCTGCGCGCCGCGAACGTAGAGATCGAGAAGCTCCGCCATCTCCTGAAGCTATGCGCCGAAATGAAGTTCATCAGCCTGCCCCAACTGGAATTCGCCACGCGCTCCTTGAACGAGATCGGATCGATGGTGGGCGGTTGGCTGAAGCAGCAACAGGGGCCGCGCCATGAGCCGGCCTGAGCCGGGCGCGTACAGTTTTGACCGGCTGGCCAGCTTCGAGAATCTCTACGAAGCGGCCCGCAAGGCGAGGAGGGGCAAGAGGACCAAGCCCGCCGTCGCCCGGTTCCATCATCGCCTTGCCGCCAACCTGGTAACTCTCCGTGACGAGTTACTGAGCGGGAGTTACATGCCCGGTGGCTATCATACCTTTCAGATCTATGAACCCGCGCATCGATACATCAGCGCCGCGCCGTACCCGGACCGGGTGGTCCACCATGCGCTGTGCAACGTGATCGAACCGTTGTTCGAGCGCGGGTTCATCCACGACAGCTACGCCAATCGCAAAGGCAAAGGAACGCACCGGGCGCTGGACCGGTGTACGCAGTACGCGCGGAAGTACAAGTATGTGTTCCAAGGCGATGTCCGGCTGTTTTTTCCGTCGATCGATCACGAAATTCTGTTGGCGCGCCTGGCGCGGCGCGTGTGGGACAAACGAGTGCTTTCGTTGGCGCGGCTGATCATCGACAACAGCAACGCGCAGGAGACGGCGGACTTCTACTTCTCCGGCGATGACTTATTCACGCCCCACCAGCGTCGCCGCGGATTGCCGATCGGGAATCTGACGAGCCAGTTCTGGGCCAACGTCTATCTCGATCCGCTGGATCATTTCTTCCGCGACGAGTGCGGGGTGCCCGGCTACATCCGGTATGTCGATGATTTCCTGGTGTTCGGCAACGACAAGAGGCAATTGCGCGAATGGATGGACGCGGCACGGGCAAGGCTGGGGGCGCTGCGGCTGAGGCTCCATGAGCGCAAGAGCCGGGTCTATCCGGTGACGGAAGGTGTCGCGTTTCTA
>JBGSME010000833.1:0-2528 GCA_041740335.1 Bryobacteraceae bacterium
CGAAGTAGATGCCGTAGCCGCCGCGGATCACCATTTTCTCGCGCGGCTGGAACGCGAAGCCGATTCGCGGCATGAACGCTTTGTGGAATCCGTCGCGCGTGGTGCGCGGCTGGCCGCCGGTACCGAGGAACGTCAAGCCGCCGGTGGTCTGGAACTGGCTTGGGGGAACCTCGGCGATCGGCTGCGCTGCGTAGGCGGCACGGGCCTGATCCTGGATCGGATTCGCCGTGCTGAAATCGAAGTCGCGCGAGGAGCGGTTGAACCGTTCGGTTAGCGGGCCCTCATACTCCCATCGGAGGCCGGCGTTCAAGGTGAACTTCCGCGACACTCGCCAGTCGTCCTGGAAGAACACCGAATAAAACGGTGAGCGTTCGGCGCGCGAATCGTTCACGTCGACTCCGCCGCCGGTGGGGATCCCATAGAGAAAGCTCGCAAACGACTGGCCGTTCGGTGCAACCGGCGAATTGTCGAGCGGGCCGCGCGTGTAGGTCTGGCTGAATTGCAGCAGCGGCGACACGTTGCCGTACGTATTGTTCGTTTCGAGCAGCAGCCGGCCGTCGAAACCGTACTTGATGCTGTGGTTTCCTCTGGACCAGTTCATCACGCCGAGCAGGGTGTGCGAATAGTTCTGGCGCGCGAAGCCGCCGTCGTTGCCCAACTGCAGCATCCCCGTCACCGAGATCTGCGGAAACGAGATTCCGGCCGGATCGAGCTGCGAGATCAGACTCTGCGGAAATCCGAACTCGCTCAGATTCCAGCCTTTGTTGTCGTAACTCTGAAACTCCTGGAACCACGTGAAGCCGTACCGTATGTCGAGGACCATGGCTGGATTGATCACCAGAACGTTGTCGACCGCCACGCCGCGGTGCGGCCGGCGGCGGATGCGTCCACGCACGTCGCTGCCCTCCACCAGACGGTCAAAGTGCCCGAAGAAATCCGAATGCGAGTAGCGGGCGAACATCCGGTGCCGCTCGGAGAAGTTGTGGTCCACGCGCGCCACCGGTTGATACAGGTCCTGGGTATCCTGCCGGGTTCGCGAATAGTTGTTCGAAAAATCAGCCGTTCCGGTGGTGTTCGGAAGTGGGTAGTATTGGAGCAGCCCCCGTGCGATGGGGTCGATCCGGCTGGCGGGTACAACGTTGTTCGGCAGCGGGGTTCGCCGGAAACGCGAGGTGCCCGAGGGCTGCGTGGAGAACGGGTCATAAATCTGATAGGCCGGGCCGAGGCCGAGCAGGGCGGAGAAGTCGCCGTTGCGTTGCTCCCGCGTCGGGACGCCCTGCAGCGTGTTCACCGGCCTGCGCCGGTTGTGGCTCTGATAGCCGAACATCCAGAACGTCTTGTTCCGCCCGTCGTACAACTTGGGGATGTAGACCGGGCCGCCTACCGCGGCGCTGTAGCGCAGCCATCGGAGCGACGGCGTGTTCTCCTTGATCTTTTCCGGCGTCACGGGGCCGGTGGATGGGTTAAAGATGAACCCGTTGGTGAAGGAATTGCGCGTCATCATCGGACCGCTTGAGACCGATGTGGTTAACGTGCCGTGAAGCTTGTTGGTCCCGGACTTGAGCGAGACGTCGATGGAGGCGCCCGAGGTGTGCCCTACTGACGCGTCAAAGCTCGTCGTCGACACCCTGACCTCCTGCACCATGTCCGGCGGCGGCACGAATGCTGTCTGGCCGTTGTACGAGTTGTTGCTCACGCCGTCGACGTTGAAGTCGACCCCGCGCGTTCCGGCCACTGCCATGCCGGAGCTCTGCGCGATGTTCCACGGGCCGTCGAAGGGAAGCGCGGTGAGCACAGTGGCCGGCGACATCGAATAGAGCCATGCGATCGAACCGGAGCGGAGCGGCAAATCCGAGAACTGCTTGCCGTCGATCACCTGTCCGATGGATCCGGTAGTGGCTTCGAGCACGGGCGCCTGTGCCGTCACATCCACCGTTTCGGTAACCGCGCCTACTTCCAGCCGAATGTCGAGCTGCAATCGTGACCCGATTCGCACTTGCAGCCCGGGCCGAGATAGCGTTTTGAACCCGGGCATTTCCACCGTGGCCAGATAGAAGCCGACGGGCAGGTACGGCATCTCGTAGGAGCCCTGCTGATTGGTCATCGCCGAACTGTTCACGCCGGTGTCGACATGGGTGAACCGGACCGTCACGTTGGGGATCGGCGCCCCGGATTCGTCGGTGACCAGGCCGGCGATTGCGCCGCGCGGGTCCTGCGCGAAGAGCCCACAATACGCGATAGCAAGAATGATAAATCTAAACACATTGATCATTGCTAATCTAACCTCGCCAGAGAGTTTATCGCATTCGCGTGCTTCGCGCAGTGCCACGGCAAAGAGTGCCACGGCAAGAGAGGACTTCGGTAAAAACATTCGAATCCCGTGAAAGGATCGCCACTCACGCGCCATACCCCGGACAGGAGACAGTCCTCATGCAAAACACACCAAACTCAAACCACTGGCGCCGCGCCGCCGCCGCGCTTACCCTTAGTGTTGGAGCCGCACTCGTCTGGTCGGCCGCCCGGCCCGC
>JBGSME010000834.1:0-12340 GCA_041740335.1 Bryobacteraceae bacterium
GAAGATGTTGCCGAGACCTTTGTCCGCTGCGCACTCTCCGATACCCCCGGCGCCCACGTCTTCAATCTCGCCGGCGACATCGTCAAGATGGAAGACTTCGTCGAAATGCTCGAACGGTTCCGGCCCGGGGCGGGGAATCGCATCACGATCACCGGTCCGCAAGTCCCCGTATCGTTCCGCATGGACGCATCTCAGCTCCACGCAATGGTGCCGGGCATCGCAAAGACGCCGCTCGAAGACGGAGTCCGCAAGACAATCGAGATGTTCGAACAACTCGGCGCCTGATCGCGCGAAACCCCCGGCGCGCTGGCCGCGTATTTACCCTGTGTACGTGCTTGCTCGATTCGTATCCGCGCTGACGATGCTGGCCTCCATGGCTCAGGCCCAACCGGACCTGAGCGAGATCGTCCGCAAGGCCTTCGAACACGAGCAGGCCAGCGAGCGAAAGGCCCGCCAATACACCTTCCATCGCAGAGTCCAGGAAAACAGCCTCGATGGGAACGATGCTGTCCGGAAGTCCGAATCGAAGACCTACGACGTCACGCTCCTTGAGGGCGAGGAATACGAGCGGCTGATCGCCGTGAACGACATCCCGGTCAACGCCAGACGCGAAGCCGAGGAACAGCGCAAGCTCGACAAGAGTATCGAAAAGCGCCGCAACGAATCGCCGGATGCAAAGCGGAAGCGGCTGGCAAAGATCGAGAAGGAACGGCAACAAGAGCGCCGCTGGATCCACGAGATTCTCAATGTGTTTGACTTCTCCCTCGCCGGTGAGGAGACCGTCGATGGCGTCGAGACATGGGTGATCGCGGCCGAACCAAAGCCTCACTATCAGCCCGAATACGGCAAGGCCAGGTTTCTCCAGAAACTCCATGGCAAGTTCTGGATCGCCAAGTCCGACTACGGCTGGCTGAAGCTGGAGGCCGAAACCCTCGATACCGTCTCGTTCGGGCTCTTCCTTCTACGCCTGGCCAAAGGTTCCACTCTCCAGTTCCATCAGCGCCGGATGGAGGAAGGGCTCTGGATGATGGATAAGTTCCGCGTCAGGTTTGAGGCTCGCGCCGGCCTGATCAAGAACTTCAACAAAGAGGTGCTCGGCGGCTTTAGTAACTACCGTAAGTTCAGCACCGAGTCCCAACTGATAGTCTCGGAACAATAGCCGCAAAAAAAAAGACCCCGCCGGAGCGGGGTCCTTCTTATTTGTACGCGGCCGAAGTTAGAACTTCAGCTTCAGGCCGAACTGCTGCGTCCGCATCGCGGTCTGTATGCTCCGGATTTCCCCGTTCCTCGTTCCGTCCGGTACGATCACCGACGGGCTCGAGAAGCTGATCCCGCCCGGTGCTCCAAACCACGGCGTGTTGAAGAAGTTGAATGCTTCCCAACGAAACTGAAGAGCGAAACGCTCGGTCAACTTGAAGTTCTTGTAGAGCGAGAAGTCGACGTTGCGCTGCCCCGGTCCACGCAGGATGTTAATGCCCGAGCTTCCGTAATGGCACAGATCCGGCCGGCTGGCCACGTTGCACGTAACGCGCTGGAACGCCTGCGGATTGTAGGCCAGTTTGCGTGTGGGATTGTCGAGTTCGGCTTGGCCCACCAGATCGGGGCGTACCGAAGAATTAAAGAGGCCGATGTCGCCGGCGCCTTGTGACAGCCCATACGGGAAACCGCTGGCCATCGTGAGAATCCCGTTCACCTGCCAGCCGCCGAGAACCACGCCCTGAGCGCCCTTCCAGTTGGATCCGGGCAGTTCCCAAACGAAGTTGGCGGTGGTCCGGTGCGTCTGATCGTAGCTGACCAAGCCCCGCGATCCGCGCCGGTCCAGAGCGTTCTGGAAGGACGCGCCTTCCTGGCCCCCGTTGTCGCCGTCGCCGTGTGTCTTTGAGTAAGTGTAGGCCAAACCGAACGTCAAACCCCTATTCGAACGTTTGTCGAGCCGGACCTGCATGCCGTGGTAGAAGGACTCGCCGAACGAGTCGATGTACCGGATACGTCCGACTCCCTGAACGCCAAGATCGGGCAGTGCCGGATCGTAAAACTCCGGATACCGGCGATTCGCCTGCTGCGCCGCGTTGCTCAGTGTCACCGGATCGTTGAGGTTGAGTACCGAGTTGCCGATGTTGGTGCCCTTGGACCCGGCATAGCCAACCGTAAGTGCAGTCTGGAACGGCAACTCGCGCTGGATGTCAAAGCTCCATTTCCACACGTAGCCGTCTTTGTAGTCCGGCGGCAGGTAGAGTACGTCCACCGGGCGAATCACACGTTGTCCGGTGGTCTGGGTGAGGAACGGATCGTTGAACGTGAGGATGTTCGAGCCAGGCGCGTAGCGCTGCGGCGTGAAGTTGAACGTTCCGCTGCCGCCGTTGCTCGGAAGTTGCACCTGCGGCAAAAGCTGCATGGTGGTGTTGTAGACTTGGCTGCCGGCCTTCGGCGGCATCAGGTTGAAGATGGTGAACGTGTTGAGATGTTGCAGAGAGTCGAACCAGCCGATACCGGTGCGAATCACCCACTTGTCGCTGGGCCGGTAGGCGATACCGAGGCGGGGCATGAAGAACTTCACCTGCTGGCGTGCCAGCTTCACGGCTCCAGTCTCGTTCACCTGCGCCGGAAACACCGACGGAATCACACGGTTGGTGCCAGGCACGGTATATCCGGCGCCACGGCCGGCTTCGGCTCCGAGGCCGGGAATGTCGAGCGTGCGCCATAGCCCCTTCGCATCGATCGGGAACCCATTGTAGTCAAACCGCAGACCGGCGTTGATGGTCAGCTTTGGGCTTACCTTCCAGTCGTCGTGCAGGTAGGCGCCGAAGCGGTTGGCGCGCGGGAAGGTCAACGGCAGACCTTCCGGTGTCTGCGTCGTGCTCGGCCGGCCCATCAGGAAACAGGCGAAGGCGTAGCCGCAGACGTTGCTATTGAAACCGAGCAATCCTTCTTCTAGGTTTGCCGCGCCGCGCTCCATCGAGATCCGATAGTACTCGGCGCCCATCTTGAAGTTGTGCTTGCCCTTGAACCAGGTTACGTGGTTCGACGGTTGAATCGTGTCCATGTTGTCGTACCCGTTGCCATTGGTAAGTTCCTGCAGCGTGAACGGGAGTCCCGTGAACTGCGGGATACCATGCTCTCGCGCGGTGAGTTTGCGGTTCCCGTCGGATGGAACGCGGAATTGCCCGACGCCGAGCGCGTCCTGGTCAAACGAAGCATTGTCAGTCCGCGGATTGCGTGTGATGTCGTCGGAAATATTAAAGCCGAAGCGGAGTTCGTTGATGAGGTTCGGGCTGAAGGTATGGATCCACTGCGTCGCGAGGTTGCTAACCTTCGAGTCCACCGTCACCGGCAGGTTGGGGTTGATGTTGGTCCGGTTCAGGTTTGACCGGTCAAGTGCGATTCGGGCGAAGACACGGTCGTGATCGGAGAAGTTGTGATCCACGCGGGCGAAGTAGGTGTTCACGTCCACCGGCTGCGACACTGCGGCGCGCGCCGTAAAGTCGAGCGGATCGGACTGCACGAAGTTGGCGCGAGGCACGTACTGATCGAGCATGTTCTTCGCTCCGGGGTGAATCTGCGATGCCGGAATGATGTTGTTGGGCAGCGGAGTGCCGGTGACGGGATCGTAGATAATGATCGGATTCGTGAATCGGCCGTTCGCCGTATAGCCGCGCTGAAGGCTCGAGAAGTCGCCGGTCCGGAACGGGTCAATCGGCCAGTTCGCCGTCTGCACCACGCCCTGACGTGTGCGGCGCGCTTCCCAGTTTACCGCCCAGAACGTCTTGTTCCGGCCGTCGTAGCCAGGCAACATCACCGGCCCGCTGAGCACGAAACCGAACTGGTTCTGCCGAAGAGTATTCTTCTTGGCGCGCGTAGCACCCGGCGCGAGCTCGAAATTCAGGAAGTAGTTCTCTGCGTCGAAAACATCGTTGCGCAAGAAGTTGAACAACGTCCCATGCAACTGGTTGGTGCCGGACTTCATGGTGATCGTAACCTGAGCGCCGCCGCCGAATCCGTACTCGGCCGAGTAAGAGTTGGTCTGGATCTTGAACTCTTCGATCGCCTCGATCGAGGGAACGAAGTTGGCGATATGAATACGCGGGTCCTTTGCGTCGACGCCGTCGAGCGAGATCACCTGGCTGGTTTCGCGTTGCCCGTTGGCGATCACGCCGAAGCCCTGGCCCGGAATCGGGAAGCCGCCGGAGCCGTCGGAACGGCCGGTGCGGATTCCGTATTGGACGCCCGGCGCAAGAACCGCCAGGCTCTGCATGTTGCGGCCGTTGAGCGGCAACTCGATGATGCGGCGGTTTTCAATCACCGCGCCCACTGTGGCGTTCTCCGTATTCAGGAGAGCCTGCGCGGCGGCTACTTCAATGGACTCGGTCACCGCGCCGACGTCCAGCGCGAAGTCCTGGCGGACCTGTGCCGCCGTTTCAATACGCACGTTGCGGGCGATATCGGTCTTGAAGCCCTGCAACTCAACTTTGATGTCATAGTTCCCGACCAAAACCAGCGGAAAACTGTAGTTGCCCGTTTCGTTGGTATCGCCCGATCGGGAGATGCCGGTGCCAACGTTGGTGATCGTAACCTTCGCCCCGGAGACGACCGCCCCGGAGGTGTCGGTGACCAGACCTTGGATCGATTGCGTCGTCGATTGCGAATAGCAACCGACAGATATGAAAGCGGCGATGCACGCCGCGCGAATGATACGCATATAGATGCTCCTAAAAAAAGTCTCTGTTTGGGCGACTCGTACTAACCCGGCGAAATCACTACCGCGACCCCAAACGGGGGGCTCGGATAGACCCATTCGCCAACAAGGATACATCACACACGTAAGCGATGCAAAGCAAATCGGCTTCCAACCCGGAAATCGACCCAATTATGTAACTACGTTAATTATCATAACTTTATAAATAGTGTAAACTAAATGTCAGAAAGACAGCTTCAAGCCGAACTGCATGATCCGCATCGGAGTGGTCAGCCCCCGGATCTCTCCCATGCGCGGAGCGTTTGGCGTGATCTGATCCACCCCGGTGAAGCCGATGCCGCCCGGCGTGCCGAAGTATGGCGTGTTGAACGCGTTCACCGCTTCCACGCGGAACTGCACATTCACCTGCTCGTTGACGTGGAAGTTCTTGAATAACGACAAGTCGAAGTTGGTCTGCCCCGGCGCTTCGAGGATGTTGTATCCGGCCGAGCCGTAGTGGCATAGATCAGGCCGGCTCGGGATGTTGCAACTCACACGCTGGAAGGCCTGCGGGTTGTACCAGAGATCGCGTGTCGGGCTGCTGAGGTGTGCGTCGCCGACCAGATCCGGCCGCACCGTTCCGCCGGTATTCAGATCGCCGCCGCCGATGGTGAACGGGAAGCCGGAGCGCAGGGATACGATGCCGTTCATCTGCCAACCACCCACGATGAACCGCGCCGGCCCCTTCAATCCCTGTCCCGGCAGTTCCCACAAATAGTGGCCGACGAAGTTGTGGCGCTGATCGAAGCGGTAGCGCCCGCGATTGGAACGGCGGTCCAGCGGATCCTGGAAGGATGCGCCTTCCTGGCCGCCATTCTCGCCATCGCCGTGCGCTTTCGACAACGTGTAGGCAAGCCCGAACGCCAGCCCGCGGGCGAACCGCTTGTCCAGCTTCATTTGCAGGCCGTGATAGAACGTCTCGCCGAAGCTGTCGATGTAGCGGATGTTGCCGATCGCCTGCACTCCGCGTTCAGGCGTCGCCGGATCGAAGAACTGCGGATAGGGCCGCCGCGCCTGAATATTGGTGTTCGAGGATGGCGGAGCCTGATTGAAGTTGCCGATCGAATTGCCGGCGTGGCTGCCCTTGGAGCCGACGTAGCCGACTGTCATCGCGATCTGGCCGGGCAGTTCGCGCTGGATGTCGAAGCTCCACTTCCATACGTCGCCGTCCACATAGTCCGGCGGGATGTAGAGCAGGTTCACCGGCCGGATGGTGGCGGCGCTACCCGTCCGCTGCAGGAACGGATCGTTCAAGGTGAGGATCGGCTGGCCGGCGCGATATTGCCTGGTTTGCACGTTGTAGTTCTGCCCGTCGACTCCGGTCACCGAGGGGCGCAACGCCGGATCGGTCACCGATTGGAACAATAGGCTGCCCGACTTCGGCGGCATCAGATTGAAGATGGTGAACGTGTTGGTGTGGTTAATATTGTCGAACCAGCCGGCGCCCATGCGCAGCACCCATTTCTCGGTGGGCCGGTAGGTGATGCCGAGACGCGGCATGAAGAACCGCGTCCGCGATTTGAACAGTCCCACCGCGCCCGATTCGTTCACTTGCGCCGGATACACGGTGGGCAGAGTTTGCCCGTTCGCGGCCTGATAGCTATTGCCGCGGCCGATGCCGGCGTCGACGCCGGGGAGATCGAGCGTCCGCCACAGGCCCTTGGAATCGACCGGCACGCCGATCTTGTCAAAGCGGAGGCCGGCGTTGACGGTCATTTTGTTCGAGACCTTCCAGTCGTCGTTGATATAAGCGCCCCAGCGGTTGGAGCGGGGGAACGTCAACGGCAAGCCTTCGGCCGACTGGGTGCTGTTGGGCAGACCCAAGAGGAACGATGCGAAGGCGTAGCCGCTCTCGTTGCCGCCGAAGTTGAACGCGCCTTCCTCAAGGTTGGCCGCGCCGCGCTCCATCGAAACGCGGTAGAGTTCAGCGCCGGCTTTGAGGTTGTGCTTGCCGCGGAACATCGACACGTGGTTGCCGATCTGAACGGTGTCCATGTTGTCGTAGCCGTTGCCATTGGTCCGTTCGCGAAGCGCGAACGGCAGTCCATTGAATTGCGGGATGCCATGTTCGCGGGCGGTGAGCTTGCGGTTGCCGTCGCCGAACACGCGAACCTCGCCGACGCCGAGCGCATCCATGTCGAAGCTTGCGTTGTCGGTGCGAGGGTTGCGTGTGATGTCGTCGGAGATGTTGAAGCCGACGCGCAGTTCGTTGATCGTGGTCGGGCTGAAGGTATGGATCCACTGGGTGGCGAGGTTCTCCACTTTCGAATCCACCATCACCGGCAGGTTGGGATTGATGTCGTTGTTCTCGCGATCAGACCGGTCCACCGCCAGGCGGACGAAGACGCGATCGCTGTCGCTGAAGTTGTGATCGACGCGGGCGAAATAGGTGCGGGCGTTGATCGGCTGGTTGACGCCGCCGATCGCGGTGAAGTCGAGCGGATCGGTTGGTTCGAACCGCGCGCGGGGAACGTACTTCTCAAGCACGTTCAGCGCACCCGGATGGAGCCGGGTTCGCGGGATGATGTTGCCGGGGAACGGCTGTCCGTTGACGGCGTCGAAGATCACGATCGGATTGCGGAAGAGCCGCCCGGTGGCCGGGTTCACGGTTCCAGTGAGCAGTTTTGAAAAGTCACCCTGGCGGAACGAGTCGATCGGGAAGTTCACCGATTGCACGGTCTCCACGCGATCGAGCCGGTATTCCATATTGAACGCCCAGAAGGTCTTGTTCCTGCCGTCGTAGATTTTGGGGATCGACACGGGACCGCTGACGACGAATCCGAACTGGTTGCGGCGAAGGGCATCCTTTGGCCGGCGCTGCTGTCCGGCGGGGCGGCCGAAATTGAGGAAGTAGTTTTCCGCGTCGAACACGTCGTTGCGGACGAACTCGAACAGCGTGCCATGCAGCTTATTGGTGCCGCTCTTCATGGTGATCTGAACGTTGGCGCCGCCGCCGAAGCCGACCTCGGCCGAGTACGCGTTGGTTTGGATCTTGAACTCTTCGATCGCCTCGATCGACGGGACGAAGTTGGTGATGTGAATACGCGGGTCCTTGGCGTCCACGCCGTCCAGCGAGACCACCTGGTGAATCTCGCGTTGGCCGTTGGCGCTTACCGAGAAGCCGGATCCGGGAATCGGAAAACCGCCGAGCCCGTCGCCGAGACCGGTGCGGCTGCCGAACTGAACGCCCGGAACCAGCACCGCGAGCTGGGTGACGTTGCGGCCGTTCAACGGCAGGTCGATGATGCGCTTGTTCTCGATGACACCGCCGACGGTAGGATTCTCGGTGTCGAGCGTGACGGCGGCGGCCGATACCTCCACCACTTCGCTCACCGCGCCGACCTCCATCGCAAAGTCCAGCCGGACCTGAGCGCCTGTTTCGACGCGGACGTTCTTGGCCTCTTCGGTCTTGAAGCCTTGCATCTCCACCCGGATGTTGTAGTTGCCAACCTGCACCAGCGGGAAACTGTAGTTGCCGGTGGCGTTGGTTTCGAGAGCGCGCGCGATGCCGGTGCCGATGTTGGTGATGGTTACCTTGGCGCCGGTCATCACCGCGCCGGAGGTGTCGGCGATGATTCCTTGCAGCGATTGAGTGGTGGATTGGCCCAGCAAGGCCGTGGACGCCAGCGCAAAAAAAGCACCGGCGGTGGCGAGCTTCCGCATGATGAGACCCCTTGTTCTACGAGACTTCGCCGTACGGGCGGCGGGCGTACTCAGCCCTGTCGAGGATTAGCATACATTAGCCTGCGCGGAAAATAAAGCCCAAAAATCAATCTCCGTATCCTATACTCATACGGAACCCATGACGACCGAGTATTGCGAAGATATGACTGTCGCGGCCGCGATCAATGCCCTGGAGGCGATCATCGCGCGCAAGGATGAACTGCTGGCGTTGGTTTCGCCCGCGGGGATCCGTTCCGGACGTTGGACGCGGCAGGAGGAACTTGGCCATCTGTGCGACTCGGCGCTGAATAACATGCAGCGCTTCGTGCGTCTTCAGATTGCACCGGAGTGGCACGCACCAGGTTATGCGCAGAATGACTGGGTTCGGGTGATGGACTACGGCGCGCTGCCGTGGCCGCGGGTGGTGGAACTATGGGAGGTGCTGCAGCGCCAGATGTTGCATCTGATGCGGACGGCGCGGACCGAGTGTCTGGGGAATGTGTGGGTGAATGGGGAGAACCGGGTCACTCTCGAGTGGCTGATGGTGGACTACGTGGGCCACCATCAGCATCACCTGAGGAGTATATTCCACTAACTGCAGGGTTAGAAAGAGAACTTCAACCCGAACTGCATGATCCGCATCGAAGTCTGAATCGACCGGATCTCGCCGTCGCGCGAACCGTCCGGCGTGATCTGATTCAGGTTTGAGAAGCTGATGCCGCCCGGATTGCCGAACCACGGAGTGTTGAAGAAATTGAACGCCTCCCAGCGGAACTGGATCCGCATGTCTTCTTTGATGTTGAAGTTCTTGTACATTGAGAAGTCGAAATTCTTCTGCCCGGGACCGCGCAGCGTGTTGTAGCCGTTGGTACCGAGCCGGCAGAGGTCGGGCCGCGAGGGGATGCGGCAAGAGACGCGCTGGTAGGCCTGCGTGTTGTACCAGAGCTTGCGTGTGGGGTTGCTCAATTCCGGATTGCCGACTACGTCCGGACGCACTGAGCCGTTGGGGAGCGCAAGGTCGGCGGCCGATTGGCCGATGGTGAACGGGAATCCGGAAGAAAAGCTGAGGATACCGTTTGCCTGCCACCCACCGACGATCCATTTGGCTGGGCCGGTGATGTGCTGCCCGGGCAGCTCGTAGACGAAATTGGTGATCAGGCGTTGCGTCTGATCGAAGTTGAACAGGCCGCGCGATCCCCGCCGGTCGCGTGGATTGGTGAGCGCCGCGCCTTCCTGTCCGCCGTTTTCGCCGTCGCCATGCGCCTTGGCGTAGGTGTAGGCGCTGCCGATGGTGAGGCCGTGCCGGGTCCGCTTGTCGAACTTCACCTGGAGCCCATGATAGAACGACTCCCCAAAGGAATCGATATAGCGGATGCGGCCCACCCCTTGTACGCCCAATTGCGGATTGGCGGCGTCGAAGAACTCCGGATAGGCACGATTCTCCTGACGGAACGTGGCCGAGGGCTGGAGCGGATCATTCCAGTTGGCGACGCTGTTGCCAATGTGGGACCCCTTGCTGCCGGCATAACCGAGAGTGATCACGCTGTTCCAAGGGAGCTCACGTTGCACATCGAGGCTCCACTTCCAGACGTCGCCGTCCACGTAGTCCGGCGGAAGATAGAGAACGTCGATCGGCCGGATGACACGGGAACCGGTGGTGCGGGTGAGGAACGGATCGTCGAGCGTGAGAATCGTCGAGTTGGGTGCGTAGCGTTGGGTGACGACGTTATAGTTATTGCCGTCGGACCCGGCGATATTCAGGGACTCTCCGCGCGTCATCGATGTGAGGTAGACCTGGCTGCCGGCCTTGGGCGGCATCAGATTAAAGATGGTCCAGGTGTTGATGTGGTTGATATTGTCGAACCAGCCCGCGCCGGTGCGGATGACCCATTTGTCGGTGGGGCGGAAGGCGATGCCGATTCTCGGCATGAAGAACCGGGCCTTGCGTTGCCGCGTGAGTTTCACGGCGCCGGATTCGTCCACCCGTTCCGGGAACACGGATGGAATCACGGTGCCGTCGGGTTTGGTAAAGCCCTGGCCGCGGTTGATGTCGGCGCCCAGGCCGGGAATGTCGAGCGTGCGCCAGAGGCCCTTGGCATCCACCGGGAAGCCGGTATAGTCGAACCGCAGGCCTAGATTGACGGTGAGCTTGGGCGACACTTTCCAGTCGTCGTTGATATAGGCGCCGAAGCGGTTGGCGCGTGGATAGGTGAGCGGCAGACCTTCCGGCGTCTGGGTGGTGGAGGGGCGGCCCATCAGAAAGCAGGCCAGAGCGTAGCCGCAGGTGGTGCCGGAGAAGCCGAGCAGCCCTTCTTCCAGATTCGCCGCGCCGCGCTCCATCGAGATCCGGTAGACCTCGCCGCCCATCTTGAGATTGTGGCGGCCTCGAAACCAGGAAATATGGTTGCCGATCTGGATGGTATCCATGTTGTCGAAGCCGTTGCCGTTGGTGAGTTCCTGGAGCGTGAACGGGAGTCCGGTGAAGCGCGGTATACCGTGCTCGCGCGGGGTGAGTCCGCGATTGCCGTCGGAAGGGATCCGGAATTCGCCGACGCCGAGCGCGTTCTGATCGAACGAAGTGTCGTCGGTGCGGGGATTCGAGGTGAGATCGTCGGAGATGTTGAACCCGACCCGCAATTCGTTGATCATCTGCGGGTTGAATGTGTGAATCCACTGGGTGGCGAGGTTGCTCACCTTGGAATTCACGAATACGGGGAGGTTCGGGTTGATGTTGGTGCGGGTCAGGTTGGAACGGTCCCACGCGAGCCGGGCGAAGACGCGATCGTGGTCGGAGAAGTTGTGATCGACGCGCGCGAAGTAGGTATTGACGTTCACCGGTTGCGGCACAGCGGCGCGAGCGGTGAAGTCGAGCGGATCCTGCTGGACGAACTGTGTCTTCGGCACGTAGAGGTTGAGCACGTTTAAAGCGCCGGGGTGGATTTGCGATCGCGGGATTGTGTTGTTGGGAAGCGGGACGCCGGTGTTGGGATCGTAGATGATGGTTGGCCGGACGAAGCGGCCATTCGCGGTGTAGCCGGCCTGCAACTGGGAGAAGTCTCCATTTCGGAAATCTTCGACGGGCCAAACGGCGGTCTGCACCTGCGCTTGCCGGGTTCGGCGCGCCTCGTAGTTGAAGGCCCAGAAGGTCTTGTTGCGCCCGTCATAAACGTTGGGGATGTAGACGGGACCGCTGACGACGAATCCGAACTGGTTCTGCCGGAGGCTGTTCTTCTTGAGCCGGTCCGCGCCCGCGGGGCGTTCGAAATTGAGGAAGTAGTTCTCGGCATCGAAAACGTCGTTGCGAAGGAAATTGAACAACGTACCGCGAAGCTGGTTGGTGCCGCTCTTCATGGTGATGGAGACCTGAGCGCCGCCGCCGAACCCGTACTCGGCCGAGTAGGCATTGGTTTGGATCTTGAACTCTTCGATGGCCTCGATCGACGGGACGAAATTGGTGATGTGAATACGGGGATCCTTGGCGTCCACGCCGTCTAGCGAAACCACCTGATGAATCTCGCGTTGCCCGTTGGCGCTCACCGAAAACCCCTGACCGGGGATGGGGAAGCCGCCGGAACCGTCGGCGCGTCCGGTGCGTGCGCCGAATTGGACGCCCGGAACCAGCACGGCGAGGTTCTGCATGTTGCGTCCGTTGAGCGGAAGTTCGACGATGCGGCGATTCTCGATCACGCCGCCGGTGGTGGCGTTCTCGGTGTTGAGCAGGACGCCGGATGCGGCGACTTCAATCACCTCGGTGACGGCGCCGACTTCCAGGCTGAAATTCACGCGGACCTGAGCCGCGGTTTCCACGCGGATGTTTCGTGCCTCTTCAGACTTGAAGCCCTGCATTTCGCTACGGACGTTGTAGTTGCCCACCGGAACCAACGGAAATGTATAGTTTCCGGTTTCGTTGGTCTCAGCGTTCCGGATGATGCCGGTATCCATGTT
>JBGSME010000835.1:0-3710 GCA_041740335.1 Bryobacteraceae bacterium
ACATGTTGAGCGAGGCATCGGGATGCACGAAGTCTCGCGTGGTGTACAGTCGGAACTATGTATCCGGCGAATCGACAACGAGCGATCCCTATGGCCACGGGACGCATGTGGCGGCGACACTGGCCGGCGACGGGCGCTGCCTCCCCGGCGCGTATCTGGACTTTTCGGGTATTGCGCCGGAGGCCAATATAATCAACCTCCGGGTGCTCGATAGCCGCGGCCAAGGCAAGGACAGTTGGGTGATTTCGGCGATCGACCGCGCGATCTCTTTGAAGTCGAAGTACAACATCCGGGTGATCAATCTATCACTGGGCCGAGTGATCCGGGCGAGCTATACCGAAGACCTTTTGTGCAAGGCCGTGGAGAAAGCCTGGAAGGCCGGGATCGTGGTGGTGGTCGCGGCCGGCAACAATGGCCGCGACGACACCATGAACACGCAGGGCTACGCGACAATCAGTTCGCCGGGCAACGATCCGTACGTGATCACCGCCGGCGCCACCCGCAACATTGGCCATTCCGGACGTGAGGACGACACGATTGCGTCCTATAGTTCAAAGGGACCGACGCTTCTCGACCAGGTGGTGAAGCCGGATGTGGTTGCGCCGGGCAACATGGTGATGACACAGATGAGTCCGGATGCGTACCTGAGGAACGTCTACCAGTCCAACAGCATCCGGTTCAGCATGGGGATGGGACCGTCGGTGGATAACAACTTCATGCTGAGCGGCACCAGCATGGCCGGCGCCGGTGGTGGCCGGCAGCGCGGCTCTGCTGATTCAGAAAGACAAGTCCCTGACACCGGATCAGGTGAAGGCGCGGCTGATGAAGACGGCGTGTAAGAGCCTTGTTTCCGGGGCCACGATCACCGACACCACTACCAACCAATCGTTCCAGGTGCAGCACGATATGTTCACGGTGGGCGCGGGCCTCCTCGATCTCGAGACGGCGCTGGCCGACACGGAGAAGATCCCGTCGAACACGCGGGCGCTGTCGCCGCGGGTCGTGTTTCAGAACGGCAAGGCAGTGGTTACCAACAGCTACCCGAACCTTACTGGCGAGAACATCGTTTGGGGCACCAACGTGGTGTGGGGCACGAACGTGGTTTGGGGAACCAATGTGGTGTGGGGCACTAATATCGTCTGGGGTACCAACGTGGTTTGGGGAACCTCTTCGATGCTCGGCTTCAACGTCGTTTGGGGCACCAACGTGGTGTGGGGCACGGCCGACCCGTTCAGCGAGTCAATGGCAGTGATCGGCGACCGATAGAACGAAAGCGTTTGAAGGGGCCGGCGGCGCGGGGGCGTACTCCGGCGATGAAGTTCTCGAAGTGATTGCCGCCTTGGGTGCGATGGGGTCCGGGCTTCTGATCCCGGACCTGAAGCGGTAGTGCGGGTGTTCGATCGTCGTCGAACATGAACTTGCCGCCAATGCCCGCTCACCTTCGGCGGGTGGGTGACGCCGAGTCCCCAGCGGGAGATGCCGGCATCTACGTTGAAGCGCTCGTTTCTCGGGCCGGGCACGGCATCGTGCGCGGGGGGCCTTGCTGGCGATAGCGGCCTGTCGCAGTTTGTCGACATCCCCGCCGGCGTTCAGGCTCCCAAGGGTGGGGCCTCCGATGACCGTGGGCCGGCTCCACCTTGTTCTTTCTCAGTTGGGAGCCTCGCTGCGGTCCTTGCGCTCCGGTTCCTGGACCTTCAAAATCTGGTCTGCCTGAACCGCCTTCAAAACCTGTGTTTGCCCATCGGGCCAGCGGATCTCCACATTCGCTTCTTGTCCAGCGCCCAATCCGAAGTGCAGCCGCGCGTCGTTCACCGAATAGAAACTCGACTGGCCAGTGACGGCTTGCGCCTGCACACGATCCCCGTAGCGGACCGTCACCCGCGCTCCGAGCGCCGTCCGGTTCCCGCCCCGCCCCTCCAGTTTCACAAGGAGCCAATGCCGGTCCGGTGCGGTGAGATCGTTTCGCAGTAACGAGGGCGGCTCGTTGAGATTCACGATCACCGCATCGACGTCGCCATCGTTGTCGAGGTCGCCGAACGCTGCGCCGCGGCTGGCGTGAGGTGCGGCGATGCCTGGCCCCGCCTCCTCGATCAATTCCTCGAACCGGCCGCCGCCGAGATTTCTGAAGACCAAGCGTGGAGTTTTGAAGGCATACGCGGGCAGCTTCTTTTCAATCTCGGGATAGACGGAGCCGGTAACGGCGAAAAGGTCCGGGAGCCCATCGTTGTCGAGGTCGGCGATCGCCGCTCCCCAGGCGATGTATCGGGTCTCCACGCCCAGCCCGGCGGCGATGGTGACGTCCTCGAAGTTGCCGTGCCCGTCGTTGCGGTAGAGGACGTTGGTGTCGTCGGCGAAATGGGTCTTGAAGATATCGAGATGGCCGTCAAGGTTGTAGTCGCCGATACCCAGCCCCATGCCGGCCTGCTCCATCCCATCTTCGTTCAGCGCGACGCCGCGCTCGAGTCCGGACTCGCCAAAGGTACCGTCGCCGTTGTTGCGAAACAGGAAGCTCGGGGTGGAATCGCAAGCCACGTAGATGTCCACCCAGCCGTCGTCGTCGAAGTCCGCCGCCACGGCCGTCATCGCGTAGCTGCCGCCGGCTTTTCCGATCCCGGAAGCGGCGGTGACGTCGGTGAACACGCCCTTGTCGTTGCGATACAGAGCGTTCTTCGCTGTCGGCAACCCGCGCGGACCGCAGTTCACGGCCACACCCTTCCAGTTGCAGTTGGACGATGCGCCGGGTTTGGGGATCTTGTTGAGGTCGAGTTCGAGGTAGTTGGCGACGAACAGATCGAGGTCGCCGTCGCGGTCGTAGTCGAGGAACGTGGCGCCGGATCCCCAGCGCCGGGGGGCGGAAGCGAATCTGGCTTGCGTGGAGCGATCCGCGAACGTGCCGTCACCGTTGTTCCGGTAAAGCACGTTCTGGCCCCAGTAGGTGAGGAAGAGGTCGATAAAGCCGTCGTTGTCATAGTCGCCGGCGGTGACCGATCCGGCCCAACCGGATCGGGTGAGTCCGGCTTTTTCGGTGACGTCGGCGAAGCGAAGCTTGCCGAGATTGCGGTAGAGCCGGTTGGAATTCGACGCGGGATTGCCTTCGAGCCGGGTGCCGGTGAGGACGAAGATGTCGAGCAGACCGTCGTTGTCGTAGTCGATCAGCGCCACGCCGGAGCCTACGGTTTCGAGGATATAGGTCTTCTTTTCATTCGTGCCGTAAACAACCGGGTAGGTGAGCCCGGCCTCGGCCGCGACGTCAGTGAAGCGCGCCAGAAAGGGGATGCCGGAGGGTTTGCCGCGCGGTGTGGCACGAACGGCTCGCGAGGAGACGCCCTGGGCGTGGACGTTCGCCCACATTACGGCGATAAGGATTGCGGATCGGAGGATCACGGGCTCTGAGAGCAGTATAGCGAGGGCCCGCGGGCCGCGCTAAAGTGGAGCCATGCACCACTCCGTCTCCCCCGCCTTTGCGCTGCGCCGGACAATCGCGAGTTCCTTCTATCGTTGGGGCGGCGCCTACGCGGCCTTTGCGTTCGTCACAGCCCTTTCCCTGCCCGCCCTCGCGCCGGCTGCCCCTGCCCGGGAAGCCAAAGCGTTTCTAGGCCGTTGGGACATCACCGCCACGCCCGCCACTGGAAACCCCTACCCGCACTGGATAGAACTGACAGAGAAGGACGGCAAGCTCACCGGCCGCGTGCAGCCGCGCGGCGGCGGCT
>JBGSME010000836.1:0-6389 GCA_041740335.1 Bryobacteraceae bacterium
CGCCGTCGCCGGGCCGCACCAGCGTCGGCGGCGCGCAGGTGGGGTCAAGGGCGCGGCCGCCGTCGAGAACACCCGTGCATGTGAACTTGGCATTAAAGATACCGCGGTAGCGGTCGGCGAACGGCGCGGTGTACTCATAGCGCAGGCCGATGTTCAACGTGAGGTTGCTGCGGATCTTGTACACGTCTTCTACGTACGCCGATTGCGACCATTGCCGGAACTGCGTATTCGCAATGCCGAGCGCGCGCGTCGATTCCCGTGCCCAGCCGAGCAGTCCGCTGGCGAAGCCGGAGCCGGTCCGTGCCACGTTCGCCGGATCGCCCGTGTACTGGGCCGCGAACTGGAAGAAGCCGCGCGGGAACTGGTTGCCGATCTGGTTGAACCGCCGGTTGGCGATTTCGCCGCCGAACTTGAAGGTGTGCTTGCCATGTACCCAGCTCAGGTTGTCGAGCAACTGATAAGTGCGGTTGCGCAGCACAAACGGCGCTTCGGTTGTCTCGCCCCATCCGGAAACGAAGTTGTTTCCGTCGAAGCCGATCTGCGGCGCGCCCCAAGCGGCCGGGATCGGCGCGTTTAGCCCAGGGATATTCAGCTCGGTGGTGACGTCACGATCGTTCGCCAGAATCGTCGCCCGGTCGTTGTCGAAGATGTTCGCGCCGATACGCAGCTCGTTCACCACCGTGGAGGAGAACGTACGCACGTTGGAAAGCATCGTCTGCCACACTCTCGTTCCAGCCGTCTGATCCTGGCTCGGGAAGGTCTGCCCCTCGCGCACCAGCTCGTCGCCCCAACTGAGCCGGCCGAACCATTGCGAAGTCACAGACTGATTCACGTCGATACGCGTGGTGAACTGATCCCAGTTGGTCGGGCTCGATGCGTTGCGGACGTAGTTGAAGGGTGACGCGCCGGCCACTGCGCCGGCCACGTTCGGGAGCGCGTAGAACTCGAGCACCTGCTGGAACGGCCTCACGAAACGCGACGAGGGAATCTGTTGGTTGGCGAACGGCGTTGCCGCTGGACGGCCGTCGGCGCCGGTGCGAATCGTGTTCGGGTCGAAGATCGGCAGATGCTGCGCGGCGGAGAAGTCGCCGGCGCGCATGGCTTGGTCGGCTACCGTTGCCCGGCGGATCGACGATATGCGCTCCCGCAGACCTTCATAGTTGGCCATAAAGAACACCTTGTCCTTGCCGTTGACCACTTTCGGAATCGACAGCGGACCGTCGAGCGTAAAGCCGAACTGATTCCGCCGGAACGGGTTCTTTGACGCCGCCAGCCACGGCGTAGCCTGGATCTTGTCGTGGCGCAGGAACTCGAACAGCACGCCGTGATAATCGTTCGATCCCGGCTTGGTGCTTACGTTGATTTGCGACGGTGACCGGCCGAACTCGGCCGAATACACGCCCGTCTGAACCTTAAACTCCTGCAGCGCGTCCACCGATGGCCGCACAACGAACGTGTTGAAGTTGATATCCGTGTTCTCCACGCCGTCGAGCGTGAAGCGGTTATACTGCTGGCGCATGCCGGAAATCGACAGCGCCTGGTTCGACCGCTCGCCGCCCTGCCGTCCGTTGGCTTGGCCGCCGGCGCCCATCTCCGCGGTCACGTTCGGGCTGAGACGCACAAGCTGGAGATAGTTGCGGCCATTCAGCGGCAACTCGATGATCCGCCTCTGCTCAATCACGGTTCCGGTGGCCGTACTCGAGGTCTGGAGCATCTCGGCCGACGCAGCCACTTCCACTGTTTCCGAGACAGCGCCAACTTCCAAAGCGAAGTCCACCCGCATCACATCGCCTACTTGAAGCACCCGTTCCGCCGCTACGGCGGACTTGAACCCCTGCGACTTGGCCTCCAGCCGGTATCGCCCCGGCACCATGAACGGCGCGGCGTAGTTTCCCGCGGAACTTGTGATCACCTGGCGGACCTGGTTCGTTGCAAGGTTGGTGATCACCACCTCAGCGCCGCCGATCACAGCGCCGGTCGGGTCGGCGACCCTTCCCGTGATATCCCCGTAGGTCTGGCCAAACCCAGGCAGAGCACTCGCGAGGATCGCAACAATCAAAGACTTGGATGTTCGCATTGCATACCCCTTTTCCCAGCATGTATTAGCAAACCTTAATTGCTGGTTAAAGAAGATTACCATCAAATGCGGGTCCGCGCAACCTTCCGATCTTCTTGGATACCTCGAAGGCGGCCGGCCGGGCCTCACTCGCCTAGGTATCGGATAATGGCGAAGGCCGGCCCCGCCGCACGGCAGAAGCGTTGGTCCGCCGTGACCATAGTGCCTCCCTCGGCCACCGCCATCGCAAGATACACAGCTTCCCACACGGAGAGTTGATGAGCCAGCGCGAGCTCCATGGCGGACTGCGTCAACGCCTCGGACTCTACGACGCCAGGCGCAATCCGCCGGTAGAGACGGTAGAGGCGGCGGGCCTGGTCCGGCATCAGCAACTTGCGGCGGCATAAGCGCGTAAGAGCGCTCGCCACCTCCACCGCCAGGTGCGGCGGACCGATAAGACGTACCTCACCACCGGCGGCCCGCTCCAGAAGCGCGTTCGCCGCTACCCGTCCCGGTTCGGGCAACAGCCACTTGAGAGCGACGCTGGCATCAACGACGACGGTGGGGATCAATCCGATTGCCGGTCGCGGTCGTCGCGATCTTCGCGAACGGCGCCGGCTCCCGTGCCGGTATCCCCCTAGGGGCTAGCGCGGTACCATCAGCCGTCTCCTTTGAGGAACCGGCGGCGTCGCCTTCCGTGGCGTTAGCCTGACTAGCCGGTGATCAACGGCTCAACAAGTATCCGGGTCAATAATTGAAATCGTATTTGACAAACCGATGACCTTGATCGATACTAGTAGAGTTTGGCGAGTAGTTTGTCTACTCTTGTGCTACCGCACACTTCGTAGCGCGCCCTGCCCGGGATTGCAAGAGTCCTAAGCGCGCAGTAGTTGAAGGTGCCCGGCCGGGAGTCGGCCCCGCTGTTCCCTCGGTTACGCCGTTGTGGAGCAAGGGCTTGTCCATAGGTATAACCCTCGTTGGATGGAACCGTGCCTGCGGTAAGGCCGCGCGTTCATTGTTTTCGGAAACGGAAGCAGGGGCGTTGCTTGGTGCTCCCAGGTTCTCGGAAAATAAAGTTTAACTGAATTGTGCTGATCGGGTTCGGGGACGTATCTTAATTTCGTCTGCCGGGCCATTGGAGCGAAAGAATTCGTGCCTACGTTTAACCAGCTAGTTCGCAAAGGTCGCAAGCCGACCAACTATAAGACTGCGAGTCCGGCGCTGCAGGCATGTCCGCAGAAGCGCGGCGTATGCACGCGCGTCTACACGACCACGCCGAAGAAGCCGAATTCGGCGCTCCGCAAAGTTGCTCGTGTGCGGCTCACCAACGGGATCGAGGTCACCACCTATATTCCAGGCGTTGGCCACAATCTTCAGGAGCACTCGATCGTGCTGATCCGCGGAGGCCGTGTGAAGGATCTTCCTGGCGTCCGCTACCACATTGTGCGCGGAACCCTCGACGCGGCCGGGGTCGCGGATCGCAAGCAGAGCCGTTCAAAGTACGGAGCGAAACGTCCGAAAGCGGGCGGCGAGGCCGCCAAAGGGAAGAAGAAATAGCATATGCGCCGACGCAGAGCCGAAGTTCGCGAAGTCAACGCCGATGCGGTGTACAATTCGACGCTGGTCGAAAAGTTTGTGAATTCGATGATGTGGGACGGAAAGAAGTCCGTCGCGCAGCGAATCTTCTACGGAGCAATGACCCAGATTCAGGAGCGGACCGGCGAAGATCCCTTGAAGATCTTTAAGAAGGCTGTCGAGAACTGCAAGCCGGTGCTCGAAGTGAAGACGCGCCGCGTGGGTGGCGCCAACTACCAGGTTCCGATCGAGGTTCCGTCCACCCGGCGTACCTCTCTGGCCATCCGCTGGATGCTCATCAACGCGCGCTCACGGCCGGAGAAGGGTATGTCGGAGAAATTGGCCGGCGAAGTGAACGACGCCGCCAACATGCGCGGCGGATCCGTCAAGAAGAAGGATGACGTTCATCGCATGGCCGAAGCGAACAAGGCGTTCGCCCATTACCGTTGGTAAGTATCTTTAGCTGGAGGATCGTTTCAGGAGCTTTATGCCCCGCACTGTAGCACTCGAGAAAGTTCGAAATATCGGCATCATGGCGCACATCGATGCCGGTAAGACCACTACGACCGAGCGCATCCTTTACTATACCGGCCGGACGTACAAGATCGGCGAGGTTCACGAAGGAACCGCGGTCATGGACTGGATGGCGCAGGAGCAGGAGCGTGGCATCACGATCACCTCGGCGGCGACAACCTGCGAGTGGGGCGACTATCATATCAACATCATCGACACGCCCGGGCACGTGGACTTCACTGCTGAGGTAGAGCGAAGCCTCCGCGTCCTCGACGGTGCTGTGGCGGTGTTTGACGCTGTCGCCGGTGTCCAGCCGCAGACGGAAACCGTCTGGCGGCAAGCCGACAAGTACAGCGTCCCTCGAATTTGCTTCATCAATAAGATGGATCGCATCGGCGCGGACTTCTTCCATGCGGTCGAAACGATCGTGGACCGGCTTCGCTGCCGGCCTGTGCCCCTCCATCTGCCCGTCGGCGCCGAGGACAAGTTCCTGGGCGTAGTCAATCTGGTTACGATGAAGGCGCGCATCTGGCGCGACGAGACGCTAGGCGCGAAGTTCGACGACGTGGAAATCCCGGCCGAACTGGCCGAGCAGGCCCAGCTTTACCGCGAGCAGCTCGTGGAGGCCGTTTCCGAACATGACGATCAGTTGATGGAAAAGTTTCTCGAAGGCCAGCCCATCACCGAGCAAGAGCTGATCGCCGGTATTCGCAAGGCTACCATCGCCCAGAAGATTTTCCCGGTAATCTGCGGCACGGCGTTCAAGAACAAAGGCGTGCAGGATTTGCTGGACGCGGTCGTCAGCTACCTGCCGTCGCCGCTCGATGTTCCGCCGATGGAAGGCACCGAGGTCGACGACACTTCGGTAGCCGTCACGCGCCTGTGCGACGACAAAGAGCCTCTTTCCGGCCTGGTTTTCAAGATCATGACCGATCCGTTCGTCGGCCAGTTGGCCTTCGTGCGAATTTACTCCGGCGTTCTCAATTCCGGCGAAAGCGTCTACAACGTCGCCAAGGGGCGCAATGAGCGCGTCGGGCGCCTGGTCAAGATGCACGCCAACAAGCGCGAAGAGATCCAGGAGATCCGGGCGGGCGACATCTGCGCGGTGGTCGGGCTGAAGACGGCCGTGACGGGCGACACGATTTGCGATCCCGACAATCCGGTGATCCTCGAATCCATCGACTTCCCGGCGCCGGTAATCCAACTCGCGATCGAGCCGAAAACGAAAGTGGACCAGGAAAAGCTGGGCATGGCAATCCAGAAGCTGGTTCAGGAAGATCCCACGCTGCGCGTGCATACCGACACCGAAACCGGCCAGACCATCCTGTCCGGCATGGGTGAGCTGCACCTTGAAATCATCGTCGACCGGATGAAGCGCGAGTTCAATGTGGAGGCCAATGTCGGCAAGCCGCAGGTGGCCTATCGCGAAACCATTCGCAAGGCGGCCGAAGCGCAGGGGCGGCACGTCCGTCAATCCGGCGGCAAGGGCCAGTACGGCGACGTCTGGTTGAAGGTGAAGCCGCTCGAATCCGGATCCGGCTTTGCTTTCGTGAATGCCATCGTCGGCGGATCGATTCCGAAGGAATACATTCCGGCGGTGGAAAAGGGCGTGAAGGAAGCGCTCGAGGGCGGTGTCCTGGCCGGGTATCCGATCGAGGATGTCGAAGTCACGCTGTTTGATGGCAGCTATCACGACGTCGACTCGTCGGAAATGGCGTTCAAGATCGCCGGTTCGATCGGCGTGAAAGACGCTCTGAGGAAGGCCAAGCTGGTGTTGCTTGAACCCGTGATGGCTGTGGAAGTGGTTGTTCCCGAAGACTACATGGGCGACGTGATCGGCGATTTGAATTCGCGCCGGGGCCGGATCGAGGGGATGGAACTCCGCGGAACGTCCCAGATCATCCGCTCGTTTGTGCCGCTGGCGCAGATGTTCGGCTACGCTACCGAACTACGGTCCCGAACGCAGGGCCGGGGCAGTTTCACGATGCATTTTGGCAAGTACGAAGAGGTGCCGGCGGCGATCGCAGAAGAGATCGTCAGCCGCGTGCAAGGCAAAGTAACCAAGTAAGAGCAGTCGCAATTAACGGAGCATTCCTGAGGCACTATGGCAAAAGAGAAATTTGATCGCAGCAAACCGCACGTGAACGTGGGGACGATCGGGCACATCGATCACGGGAAGACAACGCTGACGGCGGCGATTACGCAAACGCTGGCCAAGCACAATCCGAAGGTGAAGTTCCGGAGC
>JBGSME010000837.1:0-6695 GCA_041740335.1 Bryobacteraceae bacterium
CGTGGTTCGAATCCATGCCGGGGAGCCAAATCTCTTTTTCGCCCGTCGAAGCCTCGATTGGGTTTTCCTTTGAATCACTTGCGGAGTTCGAAAGTGCGGTTTTCGCGAGCATGTCGAACGGCTGGCGGAAGTCGGCTTTCAGGTTGCCGTGATGCCAGGTTGCGCCCTTGAGGACGCAGTTCAGCAAGCGGCGCTTCTCTTCGGCGGGTTGCTTTTCAAAGAGCTCGGCGGCGCGGCTGGCGAGTTCCAGGATGCGGATGCCCTCTTCCATGTAGCTCTGGTTGGCGCTCTGGTGATCTTCGATGCTCTTGAGGATCGTGTTCTGCTGGGCGCGGAACTCCTTGGCTTTGCGGTCGAAAAACACGGCGTCGATGCGGCCATCGAGCTTGTCTTCGTAGAGGACGTCCAGCCGGTTCTGGATGCGCTGGTGATCGGCCTTGAGTTTGGCGACGGCGTCGTCATGGAAGCGGCGCTCGTCGGCGTGGCTGGCGCGGAGGGCTTCAGTGATCCAGGCCAGGACTTCCTCGTCGAGAGCGAGTTGCCGCAGCACCCCGGTGAAGGCGGCTTCGAGCTTTTCTTCGCGGACGTAGCGCTCCGGGCACTTCCCTTTGTAGCCGGTGCAATGGTAGTAGACGTAGCGGCCCTTCTTCAGTTCGCCCACCAGGGCGCAACCGCAGTGGCCGCAACTGACGAGGCTGGAGAAGGCGAAATCGTGGCTGGCTTTCTTTTCCCGCTTGGCGAGGCGGCGGTCGAGGACGTTTTGCACGTGCTCCCAGAGATCCCGCGGCACCAGCGGTTCGTGGGAACCCTTGTACATCTTGCCCGTCCATTCGAATTCGCCCATGTAGATCGGCTGGCGCAGGATCTTGTGTGCGGTCGCCGTCGGCATCGGGGTGCGGGAACCGCCACGGTTCAGCCCTTCGTTGCCGATCTGCTTGGCGAGTTCCTTGATGGATCGCGTACCCTCGGCGCAGAGGATGAACAGGCGCTTCACCAGCGGCGCGAGTTCCAGGTCAGGCACGATGATCTTCTTGCCGTGGATGCCTTCGACATTCTTGTACCCGAGCGGCGCATACGACGGCCAGATGCCCTGCTCGGCCTTCTCGATCATCCCCTTTCGCGCTTCTTCGGAGAGGTTGTCGATGTAGTTCTTGGCCATCAGGACTTTGATGCCGTGCATGAACTTTTCCGACGAGCGCGAATCCCGGGATAGCGTTTGGCCTTCTTTCACGAGGTGGATGTCGAGGTCGAAGTCGTCGAGGACGACGTAGTCTTTCAGGTTGCGGTAGAGCCGGTCCGTCTTTTCGACCAACAGCACGCGGCACTTGGCGGCATTCTTCTTAAAGAAGCCGAGCATCTCGCCGAAACCGGTTCGCCCGGCGCGCTTGGCGGTCTCGACATCGACGAATTCCCGGATCAGGTCGAACCCCTGTTCGCTCGCGTACTGGCGCAGCAACTTCTGTTGCGCCGCAATCGAGAAGCCTTCCTTCTCCTGTTCCTTCGAGGAGACGCGGGCGTAGGCGATAGCTTGGATGCGCTCGGTGTTGTTCGGTTGCCGCATAGTCAACATATTCGCGCCACCAGCCGCCGAATTCAAGCCCTCTTCTTGATCGGCGGCGCGGCGGTCTCGGACTGCGGCGGCCTCCGTTCGCGTTCGTCCCATTCGGCAAGGATTTCGAAGAACCGCGTCATGTTGACGGTGATCTGGCGGGCGTCCTCATTCGTGAGTTGGCGAGCGGTCCGTTTGCGCCAGAACTCCAGCGTGCGGTCGATTTGCTCGGGATTGACGACACCATGTTTCATGGGCGGTACCGCTTAGGCTGGCTTCAGTCTGGAATGGGTTCTGCCCGTTGTCAAGAATCCACCAAAGAAATCCGGGGCACTTCGCAATCCGTAGCAACTGTTCACGATCGAGCGCTCAGCCAGAACCAACGGCTGCTTTCAGAGTTTGCAGGTGAGCGCGGACTTCCGGCCAGTTCGTCTCTTCTTCTTTGGCCTGTTTGGCCAACAGTTGCCGGAACCTGTCCTCTCGATGCCGTTGTTCGCGTACAAGCCCGCCGACATCAACGACGCAATCAAGGCGGGACCAGCCGTTCCTGTCAATCACGCCGACGCGATCCCGCATTCGCGAGAGGACGTCCTCGCAAAAGCCAAATGCCGCAGCCTCGAAGGTCGCGACATCGAGCGCTATCTCGCCGTTAGGGGCCACAAAGACTTGAGTGTTCCTGTCATGGTTCACTTCCGTTGTCCAACGGAAATGCATCCCGCCACCTGTGCGCCAGCAGGTGAGGTGGGGCCCATAGCTCAAATATGCGGTATCGATCTCGCGCTGCCAAAGCCATGACATGGCGGCTTCTTTCAGCTCCCAACGTGCGCGTCCTTCGTTGTCGGAGGCCTCCTGCTCAACCCACCGTGTGACTTGGATCGACCACTCCGGATTTGTTGCGAGCCGAGCAATGTCATCGGGCACCGGCTCGAGCATTGCGGGTAGACAGTCCTGAAGGTCTTCGAATAGGCGAGCGACCTGATAGTCCACGTGGTTGAACGGGAAATTCCAGAGTTTTCGAATTTCGTCAGAGTAGCGTAGAACCTCACCATACGGCGTTTCAATCGAGTAGCGGCCTGAGGTAAGGCCAAACCAACTCAAGCTCTTTGGTCCCGCGTCGCTCCCCCAAGGTTCAATATCCACCACTTCGTCCAGGTCGAACCGAAATCTGAAGTTCACGGTGCACCCAGCCGCAGCCGATTTGCATCGGGGAGCCAATACTGGTGAAAGCCTTTCGCCAACTCGACCTTTGTCCCTGCCTTCCTAACCCACCGCACGACGCGATCGTACCACCGGGAGAACTCCTGGACATCGTAGGCGGGTCCGCGACGAATGCCAAAATCAGTGTTCCAGTAGATCCGTCCACGACCGAGCAACTGGTTGTGAATGTCAGTAAAGGAAGTCTGGCGAGAGTACTCGATGATCGGACCGCCAGGATTGGAACCCATGTAGTATAGGCCTCTCAGTTCTTTGACCATGCAGGATTCTCCCCACTGCTTGAATTCGGGTTCGAACGGAAACGCCCTGTTCCAGAGGCGGAGCTGGCCAACTCCAGCGCTTCTTGGTGGAAACTCATCCACAAACAACTCCTCAGGTGTTGGAGCCATTGCCTGAATGACCCGGACGTCCGCGTCGCTCCGGAGAAACTTCAGGAACTCAAGCTCATCGACTTCGGACATGGCAACCTGGGTTTGCTTTCCCATCGTCGCCTTACCCCCGAACCAACCGCGCCGGCTTCGGCATCTTAAGGCCGAGCGCCTGAACAACTTTGAGGACACGGGCAAAACTAGCACTCTCGTACTCCGTGGCCTCGTAGCGCTGGATCTGCTGAGTTTTGACGCCGAGCCGGTGAGCTAGGCCCTCCTGCGTCATTCCCGACGCGATGCGGGCGCGGATCAGGGTCTTTGGCAAATCCTCTACGGCTTCGAGGACGAGTTCCTTGCTCTTGCCCATATGCAGGCGTTCGTAAGCGTCGATCTGCTCTTGCAGTTCCTGCAACTGACTCTCGGCGGCGTCGCGCTGGGCTTGCCAGAGCCGAGGCGAGATATTCGATGGTCGTTCCTGCCGGGCGAGTTCGGCGAGGGCTTCCTCAAAGCGCCGAGCCTGCGCCTTCGTGATCCGGTATTGCTTCTCGTTCTTGATCATCGCTTCCTACTTCCTCTCAGCCGAATCGCCACAATGCCCTTCGGTTCGCCGGTCAGCTTGTTTACCTGGAAGAATTCGACGAACGCCCGTCCGGTCGCGCCCTCTGGCAACTGGGCTGGAAAGAACTCACCGAAGAAACGACGTTTCTGCGCCGCGCGGCCTTGCGAGAAGTCCCAGAAGACCGGATCGAGCGCATCTTCGTCCACATGTTGAAGGTCCCAGCACGCGTCGAAGTCTCCCGGATGCGCCTTGGTGGTGACGAAGCTTCCATCCAGGTAGACCAACCGGCACCCCGCCTTCCGCAGCAGTTCGCAGGCTTCGCGGAATCCGGCCAGCAATCGCTCGCGCCGCGGATTGAACGCCAAGCGCTCCTCTATCTCGGCCCAGGTCGCGAAATATATGCCGGGCGGCAGGTCGCCGTTGGTTGACCATTCTGGAATCATTGTATCAACACCACGATTCTGATGTATTGGCTAGAGCGGACGGATCTCGACCAGCCCCCGTTTCGACAGCCACTGCGCCATGGCGGAATTCACAATGACGTTGAGCGAGACGTCACGCTTTTCGGCGGCGGCGCGGATCTTCTGGTAAAGCTCGGTGGGCATGAACATGTTGACCTCCGGGGCCTTGATCTCCAGGTTGATGTCGACCAGCGGCATTTTCTGGAAGTCGGCGGAGTCCAAGGCTTCAAGGACGTACATGCTCAATTCGCCGCGCCGCTTCATCAGCGTTCGCAAGGCATCGTCCAGAGTGAAGAGGAGCCGATAGGCCAGGCGGACCCGATCCTCAGGCTTGGTATCGGGTTCGGGCTTGGCCTTCACAAACTTCTGGCCGACCGGGACGACGGCAACGTACTTGGGTTTGTCTTGTTTGTTTGGGCGCTTCTTGGCCATACCACTTAGATGGTACGACATGCTCGGCAGAAGCGGAAGACGTCTTGAGGCGTCTTTTCGATCTGAAATCGGAGTTTGAGACGTCTTAAGACGTCCTTCCTTCACTCAGCGGCATTGAGCGCCACTCCGTTGCACTCGACGTCACTCAGCGCCATTGGATGACACTGTGCCTAGACGATACCCGAACAGACCCGAAACCATGCCCAGATAGTGCCTCGGTCGCGCCATAACGGTGCCGTTTCCATGAGAGCCCACACATGAGATGCAGGCAGAAGAGGGTAGTGGAACATAAAGAAGTCGTCATACGAGGCGGCTTGCGGATTTCTCTTGAAGCTTGCACAGAAACGGTTTAAGCTGTGAACCAGATACCGTCTAGGCGGTGCCATATGTCATCCAGCCGGAAGACCACTCCGAAGGGCTCAGAACGCTTCAATCTGCGGCTCGAAGCGCCGCTCAAAGCGCGGTTGACGGAGGCTGCAACCAAAGCGGGCTTCGCCACCGTCTCAGCCTATGTGCGGCACATCCTGATGCGCGAGGCGGATGGCCAGTCCACCGGACGGCAGCTTGACGACATGGAGCACAAGACCATCGCAACCATCGACCGGCTGAGCCGCGAGGTCCATCAACTTCGCATCCAGCACATGGCGACCTGGTCGCTGGTGGATGCTCTGACGAAGGCATTTTTCACCTGCGTCCCCGAACCGCCGCCGCAGATGACCGAGTGACGTGCCCCGATTTTCTCTACCAGCCTAAATTTGGAAAAGCTCGGTTTTCATTCTACAGGTCTTCAAGCCATCCCGCCGGAGCCGCCCGTCGCGAATCCTTCTCCGGCACCGCCGCGCGGAGACTGCAAGGGCGCGACGCAGTCGCGGCGAAGCGAACCCTTGCAGTCGAGCACGGCTGTGCGAGGCGCTCATGCCGGCGGGCGCTCCGGCGGGATGGCGCCCATCCTGCTGGTGAGCTCTGAGCAGATTCTTGCGTATTCCGTGGGCGTCCGATACGCCAGACTACTGTGCGGTCTCTCGTCGTTGTACTCATTCCGCCACGCCTCGATCTTCCTCCGTGCGTCGTTCAGGTTCACAAACAGGTTCGGGTTTAGGCATTCATCCCGGAACCGGCCGTTGAAGCTCTCCACGTGCCCGTTCTGCACTGGCTTGCCGGGCTGAATATGGACTACGGGAATCCCCTGGTCCTTGCACCACTCCATGAAATACAGGCTCGTGAACTCCGGACCGTTGTCGCACCGGATACATCCCGGCACCCCACGCTCCGCCATTACCCGCTCCAGCACTCTGGTCACCTGCCGGCTGGAAATGCCGGTATTCACCTCGATCGCCAGCGACTCTTTCGTGTAGCTGTCGATGAGCGTGAAGGTCCGCAGCGCCCGCCCCGTCGTTAAAGCGTCGGAAACGAAGTCCATGGCCCACTCCTGGTTGGGCCGGACCAGCAGGGGGTTCAAGGGTACCGATCGCGACACCCGCTTCCGTTTGAGACGGCGCACCATCAGCCCTTCGGCCTTGTAGAGGCGGTGAATCCGCTTCACATCCACCTCCCAACCCTGGCGCACCAGCAGCGCCCATAATCGCCGGTAGCCGTAGCGAGGCTGCTGTTTCGCGAGCTCCAGCAGCGCCTCGCGAAGCTTCGCGTTTCGGTCCGGCCGCGGCTCATACCGATATGTCGAGCGGTCCAGTTCCAGGAGCCTGCAAGCGTAGCGCTCGCTGAGCTTATGCTCAGCCATCAACAGCGCCACGTTCCGCCGGGTGCTCACAAGCTCCAGCCGTTTTTTCTTATCACCGTCGTCAACGCCTCTTTGTCCAGGCTGAGGTCGGCTACCAGGCTCTTCAGCCGCCGATTCTCGTCTTCGAGTGACTTCAGGCGCTTGGCGTCACTGACTTCCATTCCCCCGTACTTCGACTTCCAGTTGTACAGGGTCTGGTCGGTCACGCCCATCTCCCGCGCCAACTCTTTCACCGCCCGCCCCGCTTCCAGCTGCTTCACGGCCGCGATGATCTTCTCTTCGCTGTGCTTCGTCTTCTTCATCTGAAAAACTCCTTGTCTCATTTTCGGAGCCCTCCAAATTATGCATGGCTTAGATTACCGGGGGCACGTCA
>JBGSME010000838.1:0-8682 GCA_041740335.1 Bryobacteraceae bacterium
ACGGCGAGCGGCCGAAGCGGTCGTACTTCCAGGGTTGTTCGACTGGTGGACGCCAGGCTCTCATGGCCGCCCAACGCTTCCCGGACGACTTCGACGGGATCTCCGCCGGTGCGCCTGTCCTCGACTTCACAGGCACCATGGCTAACTACGTGGCGATTCAACAGGCGTTCCACAAGACTCCCATTTCAATCGCAAAGATGAAGATTGCGGGCGAAAAGGCGTATGCGTTGTGCGATCCGCTTGACGGCGTCACCGATGGCGTCATCGACGATCCGGCCCATTGCGGATTCAAGCCGTCCCAACATTTGCCTCGCTGTTCAGGCACGGCCTCGAGCGACTGCTTCACCGATGGCGAGATCGGCAGCCTCGAGGTCCTCTACAGCGAGCAGCGGATCGGTGGCAAGCGCGTGTATCCCGGTTGGCCGGTGGGCGCGGAAGCCGCCGGCCCCAACGGCCGGATCGGTTGGGAACGGTGGCTGCTCAACGAGGATGGCCGCCCCACTCAAACGGTGTTCTCAGAATCCTTCTTCCGCTACCTGGCGGATCGCGGAGATTCGCACCCAACGCTTTCGATTCAACAACTCAATTTCGAGAAGGATCCGCCGAAGCTTGACTGGATTCGTTCGGTGCTCGACGCTACAGATCCCGATCTTTCTGAATTCCGGAAACGTGGCGGCAAGCTGCTGCTCTGGTTTGGGCTGGCCGACCCGGCGCTGAATCCCAATCGCGCGATCGAGTACTACCAGGATGCACTCAGGGCCAACGGCCCGCACACGCGGGACTTCTTTCGATTCTTTCTGCTGCCGGGTGTGTTCCACTGTGGGAGCGGTCCTGGTTGCGACTCCTTTCCGCACATGGCCGCGCTGCTCGATTGGGTGGAGCGGGGCAAGGCGCCGGAGCGAATTGTGGCCGCTAAGCGGGCAACCGGCAAGGTTGTTCGCACTCGCCCGTTGTGTGTTTATCCGGAGGTGGCAAAATATAAAGGGTCCGGCAGCACCGATGACGAGGCAAGCTTCGCGTGTGCAGCAGGGAGATAGTGTAGTGGTGCTGCACGGATGAAATCAAAGCCACGCGCGATAGCAGTTGGACGGACAGAAATCGTGCCTGTGGGGACATGCAGAAGCCACGCGATGGATCCGAAATATCTACACTGTTGTCAGTAATTTACGGGGAACGGTAGAGCGGACCTGATGGCCGCCTTCGCCATTCAAAACGAAATTCGAAACGGTCCGGCGCGGGAATTTGCGGCTCAGCATGACGCGGGCGCGGCTTGGCAGCGACAAGAGACAGGGCAGAAGAGAAGGCACAAGAGCAAATTCCCGCTTGCCAAGCCCGAGGAGATACAAGCAATGCACCGCATGGCAGACATAGCAAAGTTCCTGCCTACCCGAAGAGAATGATTGACAACTCGTCCCGGCTGTTTGAAGATAGACGATAGTGGTTTGTGCGGATGTGGCGGAATTGGCAGACGCGCTAGATTCAGGTTCTAGTTCTCGCAAGGGAGTGGAGGTTCAAGTCCTCTCATCCGCACCAATAAAATCAATAAGTTATAGGGATTGAGGCACCCAGATTCGGGTGCCTTTCGTGTTTTTGTGTGCGGAATGTGTGCGAGGTTGGCTCAGTTCGCACACTGGGCGCACACGGACATGCCCAAGAGCCTGCGATGCGGGACGGCAAGTGACTGGTTCGCTAGGCGTTACCGACAGCATCGAAACGATGGCGAATTAGATGTTTTACGAGCGGTTTTGACCAGATTCGACCCCAGAATCCTCTCCACAGCGACCGAGCGACGCGTTCCAGATCCACGTCAGAATGATTCCAGGGTGGAACTAATTTGACATTGCCCCAACTCCCCGGATAACCTGAGTTCATGCCGCGCACCCGCTTCGACGAACTGGTAACTCTCGCCGAGGAGCACGACGGATTGTTCACCTCCGAGCAAGCCCGGGACTGCGGCATTGCCGACTCCGTTTTGTCCAGACTCGCGCAGCGTGGCCGCATCGAACGAACCGGGAGAGGCGTCTACCGCATACCGTACGTTCCCCTTAACCGGTTCTCGCAATACCGTGAGTCCGTCCTTTGGGCGCAGGCCCACCGGGGCCCGGACAGGGTCGCACTATCGCATGAGACTGCATTGGCCATCTACGGCATCTCCGATGCGAATCCGGCAGCCATTCATCTGACGATCCCCAAGTCAACCCGCCTTCGCCGGGAATCGCCAACGTCCGTGACGGTGCACCGCGACGAGCTTCCCAGTCAGGATGTGACCGTGATCGAGGGATTGCCCGTCACCTCGATAGGTAGGACGATCGCGGACTTGTTGCACGCGGGCGGCCGGCTGGATCTCATCGGCCAAGCAATCACCGACGCGAGACGCGAGGGCTACATCTCAGCCGCCGAAACCCAGCGATTGCGAAGAGAGCTCAAACGTCACTTAGAAGGGTTGCGGGCATCGTGACGCCAAGACCACAACCAGCGGAGCGGCTCGAAAAAAGGCTCGCTCGTGTCGCTCACGAGCAAGGGCTCGATCAGGAACGACTGCGGCGGTGGGTCTCTTTTCTTGCGCTTTGCGGGGTCCTGGAACGGGCGTTGCAGGAGCAGATCCTGGATTCGTACTTCCTTAAAGGCGGAGTTGCACTGGAACTTCGATTTGCAACGCGGGCTAGAGCCACCAAGGATCTTGATCTCGGTCTGGAAGGGCCTCGCGGACGCCGAGTGGATTTGTTCCAGCGCGCCATCGCTCTTGGGTTTGACGAGTTCAGCTTCCGTCTCAAGGCCCAGACCCGAGATATGGAGCAAGCGGACACCGTGCGAGTGAACGTCGCGGTTGCCTATCGCACCCGCGCGTGGCAAACCATCGAGATTGATCTGGGCCCGGCTAGTGGCCAGATGATCGACCTCATTGATCCGCAGGTTGCCGGTCTCGCTGAGTTGGGTTTGCCCGTCACCTCGCCCGTTCGTTGTCTCAGCCTGACAGAGCAAGTGGCACAGAAGTTGCACGCCTGCACGTCGCCTCATTCGGCAGGGCGAGCCCGCGATGTTCTCGACATCTTGTTGGTGGAGATGCTGCAAGGCCTGGATTACGTTCGCGCTGCCGACGCCGCAATGCGCGTTTTCGCGGCGCGTGCCACGCATTCGTTCCCGCCTGAGTTCGTGATGCCAGCAGAATGGCAGCCCGAAATTGAGGCGTTGGCCTCGCAACTGGGTTTTGCCGAAACGCGCGCGGCGGCGATCGAAGAGCGATTCCGCTCAGTGTTGCAGCGCCTAGCTGAGGCCGCTCTGCGATGAAGCGCCAGCGCCATACAGATCCGATCGTCGCCGCACTGGAAGACGCTTTTGCTCCTGGCCGATTCATTCCTGATCAAGCTTGTTTCGAGTTCATTCGCGAATTGGAGGCAGCCATAGAGCCGATCTCCGCTTTACGGGATACCGATCCACAGCGTGCGGTGAGCATCTTCGAGACGGCACTCGCCGGCTGCTACCTCAAGGCCGAAGAACTGGATGACTCAAGTGGCAGCTTTGGAACCTTCATCAAAGACGTCATGATCCATTGGATCCACGCCCGCCAGAAGGCAGGCACCGATGCCGTGGGCACCGCCTCTACAGTACTCAGTTGGATGGACGACGATCCATACGGATTCTGTTCCGGTCTCGAAAAGGAACTCGGCGCTGCCCTCGATGCTTCCGGCTTGGTCGCGTTCGAGTCCCTCGTTCGAGGGCGTTGCGAGATCGATCCTAATGATCGTCAATGGCACAGCCTTTTGCGCCAGATCTACTTCCAACAGAAGAGGACGGATGCCTACGAAAGCCTCGCGGTCAAAGCCGGCTATCCATCAGACGATTGTCTGGCACTCGCCCGGATGCACGCCGAAGCCGACCCGGCAGTGGCGCTGCGATGGATTGAGCGCGGGCTGACTTCGGCTGCCACTGAATCCTACTCAACCGCCCATCATGACATGCCTCCGTTCCGGCGAGAGTTGCTCGCCAAGATCGGCCGGAACGAGGAAGCCCTTGCATCAGCGTGGAATGACTTCCTGAAATACTCAAGCAAGCACACACTGGAAGAACTGCTTCGTTATGCTCCAACCCAAGAGCGTGAGGCGTGGCGTGAGAAAGCCCTTGAGAGTGCGAAAGGCCATCTAATGTCGATGATGGAACTATTCGTCGAAACCGGCGAGAACGACCGGCTCGCGAACCTGACCGAATCTGCGTCGGATGCAGCCCTCGAAGGCCTCAGCCATGTCGTCACCGAACCAGCGGCAACACTGCTGGAGTCGCCTCATCCGTTTCTGGCGGCCCGACTCTGGCGCGCGCAAGCCCTGCGGATTGTCCACGCAGGCAAGAGCAAATACTACGAGGCCGCGATCGACAATCTGGAACGCGCCCGCGATTGCTTTCGGCAAGCAGGCCGCGATGCGGAATGGGAGAAAACTGTCTTGGAAATCAGCCGCACGCACTCTCGAAAGCAAGGCTTCATCCGCGAATTCGCCTCGGTGGTGAGAGGTGAGCGAATCCTGCGACTCTCGTTCCTGGAAGTTGCGATGGTGAAGTGGCAAAATCGGAGCACGCGATGAGCAAGAAACGGAGCAGCGAACTTGATGCGCTACTGGATGAGATTCTCGCTGATGCCCATGGCGATGAAGAGCAACTATGGGCGCTGCGGCAGGCGCTCGAAGACAATGTGAAGTTGCCGTACGCCGCAACGATCGCTGGAGAACCAGTGAAGGTGACGAAGTTCGACTACGAAGGCAACGCCCGCCGTGGACTCACCGCCACAATCCGCCGCCCAGATGGCTCTAAACATGTCGTCGCCGCGGCGGACATTCACCTTGAGGACGCACCTGGTCATCGCTACATTTGCGGCATATCGGCAATGGATGGGTGTCGAACCACTGACTTCAGAATCACCGCGTGCCAAGAGGTCCGCAAGGACCGAGCCTCCGGCTGGCAACATCGATGTCGTCGTCCTATCGCTCTCAGCGCGGGCCGCACGGTGCAAGATCTTGAACACCAGCGAGGTGATCACGCTTCGCGCTGGCAGGCTCTGGCAGGTTGTGCCAGGCGAGATTGCGACGATCAAACCGCCAAACAGTGGACCTATGGCGGCAAACCATACTTGTCCGGCAACATCGAGGCGACTCGGCTAGACGCGAAAGCGATCGGGTTGACGCCACTTAGACTGGAGCCCTTTGGCGACTGGGATCCCGCAGAAGAATACTGGGGAGAGCCAGGCGATCCCGTGGAGTCATGGGCGAAGAAGATCATCAAGCATGGACGAAGACCGCAGTTCGAGATGGAGCAGGTGATCCCAGGTGAAGACCCGGATGACTGCAGCGATCCCGTCATCGAGTCCAACGAGAAGAAAGACTCTGGCGATTTCTCCAGCGCTTACGACATTTTGATGGGCCTCTGCCGCGCTGACCTGCGTTGCCTGGATGCCCACGCGCACTTGGGGAACCTGTCATTCGATACGCGCCCGAATTGGCGAATTGTCACTGCCAGCGGGCTTCAACGGCGTTCTGCCTGGGGGATGATCGACAACCGACCGTTCCTGCGGTGCCTAAATGGATACGGCCTTTGCCTCTGGCGGCTCGAACGATTTGACGAAAGTCTTGCCGTGTGCAAACGGATGTTGTGGCTGAACCCGTCTGACAACCAAGGCGTCCGTTTTGTTATTGATGACGTCCGCAAACGGCGCGCGTGGCGGCCCGACGACTAGGCTATGCGCTCTAAAGATCAGGTATGTCGCGGTCAATCGACTGGGCCGGCAGCTTCGCTCGGACCTCGTCAAAGGAATACGGGCGGAAGTCGTTCGTGTCGACGCCGACATCCATGCTTCGACTGCCCTCGGTGGCTGGGAGTTTGCCGTGCGAGTGGCCGTATAGTTGCCACGCTCCGCGGCCTGAGTGATGCCAGACCCGCATCGCGTAGTGGCAGAGCACGATGGGTTGATTGCAAATATTGACCTCGGTGATTCCCTTGACCCAGACGAATTGGTCCACGATCTTTTTGATGACGCGGTCGTGGTTGCCGAGTATGAAGTAGACCTTTTTGCAGCGGATCTTCTGCCGGTACGCGGCTGCGACCTTCGGTCCGCCGATACAGAAGTCGCCGAGGAAGTAGAGTTCGTCGTCGGCCTTCACTGACTCGTTGACACGGTCAAGAATCGCCTCGTCCATTTCGGCGGCGTTCGTAAACGGACGATCACAGTATCGAATGATGTTTGAATGGCCAAAGTGAAAGTCGGCGCTGAACCAGGCGTTCGCCATGCTATTCGTCCTCGGCGCCTTCCGGGAGAACCACGAGGTCATAAACACGGGCTTCAACCGCATCTCGCGCTATCTGCCGGATCGCTTCGTGCCTTGCGGCGTTGCGGGGCTCGCGGTACGCCAGCAGTACAGGCTCTTCAATCCTGAGTCTCGTACCCACGCCAACGGAAGGGATCGTCCCGTCATCGAGCAACTTGACCATAAACTCGCGGCTAACGTTGAGCAATTCCGCGGCGCGGCTGATGGTGAGAAGGTTGCTTGGCATAACGGCCTCAGCACCATTTTCCTGCATCGAGCGGCAAGCTGATGAGACGGGGCGGAGAGACTTCGGGCAATCAGATCAACGGAACCCGCAACGCCCAACTATACGCAACAGTCGGCGCTCTATGCCGGGTAATGAATATGATTGGGGGACACCGGAATTGAACAGGCATACCCATTTTCCAGCAGTCGCGCGCAAACGCCATCGGCGGGCCTCCTTGCTACATGCCTCGCCGGATCCAACCCGGTACAATGAGGGTATGTCTCGACAGCTCGAAGCCGTTTACGAACACGGGGTCTTGCGTCCCCTGGAACCGCTCGTTCTGCCCGAGCATCAACGGGTCCGTTTAACGCTCGAAGAACAACCGGTAAAGCTCAGTTGGGAATCGAATGAACCCACCAGTGAGCGCCGCGAGGAACTGCTATGGCTCGCCAAGGAATCGGGTCCGTATGCCGGGGAGTGGGTGGCGCTTGACGGACCGCGCCTGATTTCGCACGGCACGAAGCTAGCTGACGTAAGCGCGGCTGCTACCGCCACTGGTATCGCTGAACCATTTTTTGCGCGCGTTCCCAGGGAGAAGAATGTGCCATTTGGGGGCTGGTAGGCGATGCACCTGTTGGAGTTTACGCACGTCTACGATTACTCTGGCGAGGATGAGAGCGTTATCTTGCCGGTCGTTCTTCGATCAGGACCCAAGCAAGTGCGTGTGGCCGCCAGCGTCGACACAGGAGCGTCATTTTGCTTGTTTGGAACGGAGATCGCCGAAGCACTTGGCCTCGACCTGGAAGGCCGAATCCGCAAGCGGTTCCGAACCGCGAACAGCGGATTCGATGCTTTCGGTCACGAAGTGGAGCTCAGCGTGTTCGGCGTGGCGACAACCTCCATCGTCTACTTCTTTGCCGATCCGATGATCGAAAAGAACGTGCTTGGACGAATCGGCTGGCTCGATCGAGTCCGTTTCGGTTTGGTCCATCATGACAGCAAGGCGTACTTGGCTCAATACGACCAAGGTTGATTTCCCTAACTCGCCTTTTTGCCCGACAACGAGTTAGCCTCGACGAATGAAATCAGGTGCGGCGCTGGCGGATCTCGGGCTCGAAAGCCGATGCCCACGAAGTGAATTGTGCAACGCGGTCGAGCACGAAATTCCGGCGCTGATCCTCACCCACCTGGTTCTAGCCCGAACCAGAATCCGGCTCATAGCCACTTGCCCACAACTGACTTTGCGGCCGCCGGAATCCTCTTTAGATTTAGACTGCTTTCGTGCCAACGAAGTTGCCAACTTGATTCTGTCCGTCATGTGCCGCCGGTTAGTGTGCGGGTTGTGTGCGGAATCAGCCAAATTGGCCCAAACAGCCCGGACTGAGGTAAACACAGGCAAGGTCGCAACTACAATCGGATCAATATCTTACGAAGGAGAATGAACCTAGGGCAAACAGCCGAAAACAAGTCATTTCCGTTTCAGGTTCTAGTTCTCGCAAGGGAGTGGAGGTTCAAGTCCTCTCATCCGCACCAATAAAATCAATAACTTGCAATCGTAGAGCGGTCCTTCGTGGTCGCTTTTGCTGTCTAGGGTAGCGCAAATAGTAGCGCTAGGTAGCGGAAATGAGGGGCTATCCGGGGTCCAGCGGGGCACCCGAGGCGACTCCGCTGGGCCATTCCTGAATATTTCTCCAGGAGTCAGACACCACCGGCGAGACGGGCGGCTTGATGAGCGGGTCGCTTCAAAGGGGGTCGGTCCGTGCTGAACGCTTCCCTTCGTTCCTCGCGCTTTGATACTTCAAGACGGTGGCGTCGCCCGAGGTCACGCGCCCGGGTCTGCTTGAGATTGTTTAGTTCGGGCAAGAAAGGCGATTCGTCCATCGTCCCGCTTTAGCGGAATCTTCGGCGCTCGCGAGAAGTTGACCACCCCTGCTCGCCAGAAGTTGACCACCGTCGAGGAAGTCAACCGATGAAGGAGGATGCCAGGAACCCGGAAGCGCCCCTGCCGGATCTGCCGACGGTGGTTCTATCCGGATCCGCGGGTGGGAGATCGCCAGCGAGCCTGTAGTAATTCCGACTGCCAAACCGCCCGCCGTCAGAAGACCCAAGCCAAGTGGCGCAACCAGAACCCCGGCTACGCCGCGGCCCACCGAATCGAACAACGCCACC
>JBGSME010000839.1:0-3683 GCA_041740335.1 Bryobacteraceae bacterium
CAGGTGAACCCGGCGAACGGCAAACCGTGGAGCGATCTTGGCGGGAATACGGTGTACGTGGTGGGGTCCTACAATCTGCATGCGTATTGGGATGACGCACTGGGGATTGTGGATACGCCGGTGTTTATCGACGGGCTGGTGAAGTTTCTTAGCAAGATGCCAAAGGAGAAACCGGCGGTGACGGATCCGGACCGATGGGTGGAAGAGGGCTTCGCGCTATCGAAAGACGTGGTGTATTCGTTCGGCAACGAGGGTGGGGACAAGGACCATCCGATCCAGTTGACGCAGGACTACGTGATCCGCGCAAAGGACGTGGCGCGAAAACGGGTGGCGTTGGCGGGGCATCGACTGGCGGTGATGCTCAACCAGCTTTTCGGCTAGCGTCGCCGCGGGGATAGCAGCCGAGGACACGGAACAGGTCAGCCACTTCGCGCAGGTGGTCGAGTGCGTTGACGACATTCGGATCTTCAACGTGCCCGAGAAAATCCAGATAGAACAGATATTCCCAGGGCTGTCCACGGAGCGGGCGAGACTCGATCTTCACGAGATTGATGTCGCGGAGGGCCAAGGCGGCGAGGGCGCGAAACAGCGATCCGGGCACGTTGCGGGTGGTGAAGACGAGAGAGGTTTTGTACTGGAGTTTCGGCTGTTTTGGGCGGGGTTCGCGGGAGAGAAGAAAGAAGCGGGTAAAGTTCTGGCTATCGTCCTCGATTGATTTGCGTAGGATGCGGCAACCGTAGAGTTCGGCAGCCAGGGCGGAGGCAATTGCGGCGGAGGCGTCGGGCTTCTGTTCAGAGAGCATTTTTACGCTGCCGGCGGTGTCGTAGTAGGGTTGTTTTTCGAAAGCCGGATTGGCGGCGAAGAAATCGAGACATTGGTTGAGCGCGACCGGATGGGAATAGACTTGGCGGATGGCGGCGAAGGGGGTTCCGGCAGGGGCGATGAGGTTGTGGACGATTCGGACGCTGGTCTCGGCGACGATGGGGAGATCGTGGTGGAGAAGATGATCGTAGTTTTCGTGGACGGAGCCATGGAGGGTGTTCTCGATGGGGACCATGGTGGCGTCGGTATCGCCGGAGGCGACGGCCTGAAAAATACGTTCGAAGTGGGTGTAGGGGACCGCTTCGGCGTCGCGGCCGAGCAGTTGATGAATGGCCATGTGGCTGAAGGCTCCGAGTTCGCCCTGGAAGGCGACGCGGAGATGTTTCTTTTTCGTTGCGCGTTTCATTCTGTCTTTTCGATCCAGTGGAGTTCAGTTCAATCTTTACCTGGCTTTTCGGACGGATCCCAGCGGAAAGCTCCGGGGACGGGCAGCCCGAGGAGATCGAGAACGCGTTCGAGGGTGTGGTCCACGATGTCTTCGACCGTCTTTGGTTGATGATAGAACGCGGGCACGGGCGGCATGATGATGGCGCCCATTTCGGCAAGCGCGGTCATGGTGCGGAGGTGGCCGAGATGAAACGGTGTTTCGCGGACCAGGAGGATGAGGCGGCGGCGTTCTTTCAACATCACGTCAGCGGCGCGGACGAGGAGATTGGAAGAAACGCCGGCGGCAATCGAGGACATGGTGTTGATCGAGCAGGGGGCGATGACCATGCCGGCGGACTGGAACGACCCGCTGGCGAGACGAGCACCGATATCCTCGACGGGATAGGAGACGGCGGCGAGAGCGCGAAGGTCGGCGGCGCGAACGCCGCCTTCGACGAAAGCGGTCCGTTCGCCGCTACGGCTTAGAATCAAGTGGGTTTCGACGCCTGCCAACTTGAGCATCTGGAGCAAACGCATCCCATAAATCGTGCCGCTGGCGCCGGAGATGCCGACTACTATCCGCAAAATCTGACTCCTTGACGTGATTGTGTCGCGATTTCGGAACAAAACGTGCGTGCCGGGTTGCTAGTCACCCTCGCCCCTCGCTATAATTCGATTCCAATGCAAGCTGGCTGGCAGTTTCATCGGGAGTCTCTATTCGCGGGCGTACTGGGTGGCCGGTGGGAGAGAGCGTAAGACCCGGGATGGAGGACGCCGGCCAGAAGCTCAAACGGGCCCGGGAGCGCCTCGGGCTTCGATATCGAGATGTCGAACAAGCCAGTCTCAGTATCGCACAGCGGCATGAGAACGATGAGTTCTTCGTCGCATTGAGCCGTTTGTCCGATATCGAGAACAAGGGCAACGTGCCGACGATTTATCGTCTCTATTCGCTATGCGCGATCTACCGCTTGGAATTCGTGGAAGCGCTGTCGTGGTTCGGGGTGAAGTTGGCGCAAATGCAGGCGGACGGGATCGCGGCACTGCCGATTGAGACGACGCATACGATTGGAATCTCCAGTAGCGGCTTTCCGGAGGCCAGCGTGCCGATCACGCTCGATCCGGGGATCGATCTGAGGAAGACGACCTTTCTGAGCCGGATGATCCAGCGTTGGGGCACGCTGCCATTGACTTTGCTCAACCGGCTGGATCTGAAGAACCACCTTTACGCGTTTATCGGGAGCGAGGACTGGTCCATGCATCCGATCCTGCCGCCGGGGTCGCTGATTCTTGTGAATGCGGCGAGCCGGGAGGTAGCGAGGGGCAACTGGGTGAATGAATACGAGCGGCCGATCTACTTCCTGGAACACGAAGGGGGCTTTGTGTGCGGGTGGTGCAGCGTAGACGAACGGCAAGGGAGTCTGATTGTGCAGGCGCACCCTGCGTCGGGAAGGAGCCCGATGTTGTTCGGGTATCCGAGCGAAATCGCGGTGCTGGGCCAGGTGACGGGCGTGGCTATGCGTCTGGTCCAGGGTCCTCGACGCCGTACTCGTGCCTGAGCAGGTTCAAGAGAACTTCCAAATCGGAGACGTAGAGTTTCCGTTCGGCGGCGCTGGTGCGGGCGGGCATGAAGTTGAGATAGGGTGTGAGGCGGAGCCAAGTGGTCAAGAGAGTGGGCTTGTCGGTGGCGAGGCCGGAGAAGTAGAGATCGAGGTCGGCTTTCTGCTGTTCGAGGCCGAAGTTGAGCCAATCGGAGAAAGAGCGGCGGTGGCTTTCTTTGAGGGTTGCGTCGGCTTCGTCGTCGCCGAAGACAAGGGCGAGACCGTGGTGTTCGTAGCGGCCGCTGTTGGAGTCCCGAAGAGAGGCCAGATAGACGAGGCGGCCGAAGAGTGCGGGAATCTGTGAGAGAGTATGACGCCACAGATCCGCCGCCGCGCCGCGGTTCAGATCCTTTTCGCCCTTGCGTGTCATCGCTTCACCCTCTCTCGGACCCTATTATAATACGGATCACAGTGGCGAAAGTGACGGTTGAGTTATTTGATTTGATTCTAATAAATAAATCAACTAAGAATTAAAGCCTGAACAATTGAATGCGGCGGAAAAATTGGGGGGCGAACACTCCTCCGAGCCCGTCCCCGAACTTCGCGCTACATTCGCTTTAGGAATGGCCGGAACCCTAAAGCCTCCAGCGAGCCCTTGAGTTCGTTGGCCTGTGTCTCGCTCGCGAGAGGCCCGACCAGGACGCGGAAAACCGACGGGGCAGGGCCTGCTGCGACGCGGGCCGGAAATCCCTTACGCACCAGATAGTCGGCTGAGACGTCGGCCATTCCCTTTTCGACGGCCGCGACCTGGAAGAACAATTTGCCATCGGTGGATCCATCCGCTGCGGGGTTCGAGGCGGCTGAGGGGTTTGAGGCGGCTGCGAAGTTGGAAGCGGC
>JBGSME010000840.1:0-3266 GCA_041740335.1 Bryobacteraceae bacterium
GTTCACACGTTGGCCGGCGGAGAACGTCGATGGCTCATCGCGTGCCACTCGAGTGGCACAGTGTTGATCGATACATGGGAGGCCGCCCCCCTGCAAAAGTCTTTGAATGGCGGGCCGGCTCGGCCGCTTCGCTATTCGTCATCGCGATTCACTGACTTGGCGCCACGCGCCGCAAAGGAGCCACCAGACAATTCAGGGAGCCGGCATGGCCGCCATTTCGGGTTTAGAAGATGAACGCGTCGAGAACCAGTCATGGATTCCGGGTTTCCGGCTTTCGATTCCTTGCATGGGTCCTGTCGGCCGGTTCTCTCGCAGCGGCGCCGGCAGCCGGTTCCTCCGCGACATTTCTTTCGGGCACCGGGCGCGCGGAGGTTGGCGTCCCGCTGCAGATCGTCCTACTGCTAGGGGCGCTGACACTGTTGCCCGCGATGATCATGTCGGCGACGCCCTTCCTAAGAATTACTTTGGTACTGCATTTTCTGCGTCAGGCGCTTGGAACACAAACGGCGCCCTCCAATCAAGTACTGTTGGGTCTATCTCTGTTCCTGACGGCTCTGCTGATGCAACCGGTGACCGAGAAAATCCAGGCCGAGGCTTGGCAACCCTACCAGGCCGGAACCGTGACCGCCGAGGAAGCTGTCCGAAGAGGTGCGGCGCCGTTGCGCGCCTATCTGCTCCGATTCGCGCGTGATAAGGACCTCGCTCTGATGGTGGAACTGGCTCACGCCAAGCCGCCGAAGAACGCTACTGAGATCGACTTACGTATCGTGGTTCCGGCCTACGTGATCTCGGAACTCCGAACGGGGTTTCAGATCGGAGCGGTCCTATTCCTGCCGTTCCTGGTTATCGATCTGGTGGTCGCCTCGGTGACGCTGGTGGCGGGAATGGTGCAACTTCCTCCCGTCATGTTGTCAGCGCCCTTCAAGATCTTGCTGTTCGTGATGGTGGACGGTTGGAATCTCGTGATTGGATCTCTGGTGCGGAGCTTTGAGTGACACAGAAAACGCTAATGACACAAGGGAGGCCGCAGTGACGGCGAGTACGGTGACCGAGGCGATGCGGCAGATGATGATGACCGCGTTTTGGATGTCGCTGCCACTGCTGGCCATTGGCTTCGTGGCCGGCCTGGTCATGAGTCTGGTTCAGATCGTGACCTCACTCCAGGATCCGAGCTTTGCGGCCGTGCCCCGGCTGGCGGCCTTCTTCGTGGGCCTGCTGCTGTTTCTCCCATGGATGCTGATGAAGCTCACCGCGTATACCTCGGACTTGTTCTCCGGATTGGGGCGCTATGCCCAGTGAGGCGTGGGCGCCGGGGACATTTCCGTTCCCGGAAGGCGCGATTGCCGGCTTCGCCGCCGTCGTGGCCCGGGTTGGAGGAACGCTCGCCTTCGTGCCAATACCCGGATTCCGTTCAGCGGCAGTGCCGGTCCGCATTGTTCTGGTGTTGGCGCTGACGATTGCGCTGCTGCCGGTCTGGCCGTCGACCGGCAGACTGTCCTTTGCCATAGTGCTCTCGGAAGCAGTCCTGGGGCTTGGAGCGGGGGTGATGGTCGCGTGGCTGAACGAGGGATTCGTTATGGCCATGCAGTTTGTGGGAATTCAAGCCGGATACACCTACGCCTCAACCATCGATCCGACCACCCAGGCCGATTCAACCGTGCTCCAAACGCTGGCGCAACTGGCGGCGTCAGCGTTGTTTCTGCGGGCGGGATTCGACCGCGAGCTGATCCGCCTGTTCGCGGGCAGTTTGTCGATTCATCCGCCAGGGGCGTGGGGCGCAAGTGGGGTAGGCGGAGAGTTCGCCCTCCAGGGGAGGCTGCTCGAGGCCTTCTGGCCGCTGGTGGCGGACTGGAGCGGAGCAATGTTTGACCTTGCTTTGCGGTTGGCCTTGCCGGTGATCGGACTGCTGTTGATGGTGGATCTGACGCTGGCCCTGCTCGGCCGCCTCGACTCGCATCTCCAACTGCTCACAGTGGCTTTTCCGCTCAAGATGCTGGCGGCGATGCTTGTATTGGCGGGTTGGCCGGCTACGATCTCCTCCCTCTATGGCCAGGCGGCGGCCGGGTTGTGGGGACCGTTGCGGCTGTGGCTGGAGGGAGGGCCGAGGTGATCGTCGCCTATTCCGGACCAATAACGAACCGACTGGGAGCGGAGGCCCGAGGGCGAATCGATGGCCGATCAAGAGAAAACAGAGCAGCCGACACCGCGACGCCAAGAGAAGGCACGGAAAGAGGGCCGGTACGTCAGTTCGAAGGAATTGGTGGCGTCGGCACAATTTGTCACATTTCTGAGCATCCTCTCAAGCTACGCCTCCGACTGGTTCCCCGCTTCACAAGCTCTGTTCCGTTCCATGCTCACGGCCGCGTTCGACCGGGATTGGAGCGCCGGGGCGGTGAACCAGGTGTTGGGAGACTTGGCTCGGGACCTGGCGATACCGCTGTTCACCGCCGGAGGTGCGGTGCTGGCGGCGCCAGTGGCGGCGCAAATGGTCACAACACGGTTCGGGCTGGCCACTGGCCGGCTGGCTCCGGATCTTTCGCGATTGAATCCTGCGGGGCGGCTGCGTGGCCTGCCTTCACAGAACATGGGCAATCTTGTGGTGGCGCTCAGCGTGCTGCCGCTATTTGGACTCGGACTGTGGTGGATCTGGACGGACCGGGCACCATGGTTTTCGCGGCTGCCGTGGATGGGGCTCGCCAGCGGGCTAAGGCTGGTATCGACTACGGTGGGCGACGTCTTGTGGAAGGCGGCGGCACTCTTCGTGGCTGTCGGGCTATGGGACTATTGGCGCCAGAGGGAGCGCTGGAATTCGGAAATGAAAATGTCGAAGCAGGAGATCCGCGAGGAAATGAAGGAGAGCGAGGGGAGTCCCCAAGCCAAACAGCGGATCCGGCGCATGATGCGGGAATTCTCCCGCCAGAGGATGATGGCCGACGTCGAGACGGCGACGGCGGTAATCGTGAATCCGACACATTACGCGGTGGCCTTGCGCTATCTGGCGGGCGAGATGCCGGCGCCGAAGGTGGTGGCCAAGGGAAGGAATTTCGTAGCGTTGCGGATTCGCGAACGGGCGCTGCGACACCAGGTGCCGATCGTGGAGAATCCGCCATTGGCGCAGGCACTCTACAAATCGGCGCATGTCGGCCAGGAGATACCGGCGCCACTCTATCGTGCCGTGGCCGAAGTCCTCGCCTACATCTATCGCCTTATGAATGTACGCCCCGGGCAGTGGCGGCCGCCGGGCGGCGCAAAACGCCAACCCAGCG
>JBGSME010000841.1:0-3074 GCA_041740335.1 Bryobacteraceae bacterium
TTCACCACCGCGCCCGTTGCGCGGCCATACTCGGCGGAGAACGCGTTCGTCATCACCTTGAATTCCTGAATCGCGTCAACGTTGGGCTTCACGGCTTCACCCTGGCGGCCTTGGTAGGCGATCTGGGCACTGTTATTGTCCACCCCGTCGAGCAGATAGTTATTCTGCGTGGAGCGCATTCCGCTGCCTGAGAAGCCGCCCGTGCGAGCGCCCGGCGCGGATTGATTGGCGCCGGCCGAAAGTAACGCGAGTTGAATGTAGTCCCGCCCGTTCAATGGCAACTCCACCATCTTCCGGTTGTCGATCACCTGTCCTTGCGCCGCCTCATTCAGGGTGAGCAGCGGCGCCGCCGAGGTGATCTCCACTTCCTGGCTTACCTGTCCCACTTCGAGCACGATGTCGACAACGGCTGTTTGCTGGATCTGCAACACGATGCCATCGCGAACCGCGCGCTTGAAGCCGGCCTGCTCCACCGACACGCGATAAGCGCCGATACGGAGCGGTACGGACTCATAGTTACCATTGGCATGCGACGTCGCCTGCACGCTGATGTCTGTGCCTGTATTGGTGAAGGTGACCGTGGCGTTCGGGATCACTGCGCCGGTCTGATCCTGAACCGTCCCGATGATACGAGCCGTTTCCACTTGGCCGAGCAGGCAAACCGGCGTCCCGAACAGGGAGAGCAAGGCAAAAGCCGTGTAGGCTACACGCATAATTAAGACCCCTTTTCTAAGCGACTGTGTCTATCCTACACCAACGGCGGCTTCGAGGATAGAGGCGTGGCTGCGCGGGAGGTCTGGAAAGTGGAGTCCAGTCTCAGAGTAGCGGGTTGTCCGGGAGCAAGCCGGAGGGAGGGACGAGATGGCGGCTATTGGGTCAAGCGGCCAGCGGCCAGCGACCGCCACGCGACCGCCTCAGTAGTGTTCAAATCGGCGGCGCGCTGTCTTGCATCCATAAAACTCTGGCGGGCTACTTCATCATGCGTTAACCGGTATTCAAACTCGGATATCTTGTCGCACAACTTCTCGGCGAGCCCGCCGATGCCGATTCTTAGCCCGATGCCCCGCTGATTCTTCTCAATCGCGATTTCTTGCGGCCCCGACGAACTAAGGTAGATCTGGTGCTCCGTTCCGTCTACCCGAAGATGTTTCGTATCGAAGCCATGCGCTAAACCATCTCTCAGCACGGAGTAAAGCCGGCTGGCCAATGCCTGCAACTCATCTGTGGCGGGCAACAACTCGGCGAATACTCTCTCTCCGCGTCGCTTCCTGTCGCCAGCGGAAGCAGCTAACATCTCGCAACCACACCCGATCAACAATGCGATTGTGTAATTGAGGCTCGAATGTTTGAGTAGCCATCTTAGGTCGTGTCTAACATAGCCAAGCGTCTCATCAAATTCTTGTTTGACGGCTGCGAACTCTGTCATTGTGTTTTTCCGATTGAAGAGTCTAGCGCATTCACGTTCCCATCCGCGAAGGTCCCCAGGCCCATTCCCCTGCCGCTCCACCATCGGCGGGACTTGGACGTAGAGCTCATGATAGAATCAGCCTGCCATCAGGCAGGGCGGCCCAGTTGAGCCGCAAGAAAGGAGTTCGGTTCATGGCGATCGGTGTCTACTTCTCTTTTCCCGCGTTGTCAGCGGAGAAATACGACGAGTGCATTAAACTATTGAAAAAGGCTGGGGCGGGTAACCCGCCCGGACGTTCCTACCATGCTGCGTTTGGTCCGAAAGAGAAACTGATGGTGTTCGATGTCTGGACATCGCAGTCGGCTTTCGATAAGTTCGGGAAAACGCTGATGCCCATCTTGCAACAACTCGGGGTCGATGCGGCTCAGCCCAACATTATGCCCATCCACAAGGTGATCGTACCGAAGCCTAAGGTGGCAGCGCCCAAGAAATAGGCCGAGGCCCCGCGCCCCGCCATCCTACTGAACCCGCTTACTCCGCGGTTCCAGATCGATCCGAATACGACCGGTGACATCCTGCACGGCCAGGATGTCGAGACTCCCTTTCGCCGTTGTCTTTCCGGCATCGACGGCGAACTCGCGCGTGTTCTCCAGCAGCGAATTCCGGACACGCAACGCCCGATACGCCTTGTCCCCGGTGATGCGGTAGCGGATCCCGATCGCCGGCGCCGCGGCCGTGGCGTCAATCGTCACATTCTCGAGCAGAGCGTCGTTCACGTTCTCCACGTCCACCGCGATCGCCAGCCCGTCCACGCCCCGCAACGCCAGATCGCGAACGGTGAGTGACCCCGCCGAGGAAACGCGAAGCATGGGCCGACCGGGAGCGCCGTTCAATCGGATATTTTCCAGATACACGTCCGCTGTGTTGCGGATCTCGAGCGGCGCCCACCTTTCGCCGGCGCGGAACGCTTCGCCCACAACATTGCGGATGCGTAGCCCGGCGTGGCCAAAGTCGTGGTTGGCCGTCCGGATGGCGGTAACGCAATCGCGCACGCGCAAACCGTCGATCACAATGTCGCGATTCACCTGGCCTTTGCGGTTGTGGTCCTGAACATCGATGCCATAAAAGCTCGACTCGGAATAGATGTCGCGAAAGGTGATGAACTCCGACCCGTCGGACGCCTCGGCGGCCCCGCGATCGCGCGAATCATAGCAATGAACATTTTCGACGAGCACATGGCGCACGAACAGACCCTTTTCGCCAAGGCCGGCGATCGACACCAGGTCCCGCGCGTTGTTACGCCCGATGATGTCGCGGATAACGCCATGCTCAATGTCGCCGCCGCCTTCGACCGGCGTCACCATCACGCCGTCCTTCGCGCTGTCAAGAAACTCGCCGTGCTCGATGACAAACTTCCCCCGCCGCAGGACGATCAGCGAAGCGCGGTCGGGAAAGGCAACCGTCGAGATGTTCCCGGTGAGCGTGAAATTACGGATGGTTACTCCCTCGGCGAACACTTCCAGCAAATGGGTTTTCGGCAGATTCTCGCGGAGACGGGCGCGCAGTCCGATGATGGTGACCGGTTTCGTAACGCGGATGGTTTTGCCCACCACGATCTCATGTGCCCGGTTGGCAATGAGGGTGGCGAACGGAGGCGCGAGATCGG
>JBGSME010000842.1:0-4701 GCA_041740335.1 Bryobacteraceae bacterium
GGAACAAATTCCCGCGGTCAAAACCGCCGCTTCCGGCTTTCAAATCCGCGGACAACGCGACCGCGGCGAGTGGCGATCGTTGGACCTCCTCAAAGTCAAAGCGGTCTGATCTTCAGATTCCGGAACTCGATCCGATCTTTGTTCGACTGCAATCCGATATGCCCCTTCCTCGTCTTGTCCTGATGCGTATCGAGCACAACCTTGCCGTTCAACTGGATTACATAGTGATCGCCGCGCACCATCACGTCGTAGGTGTTCCACACGTCGCCCTTGAACTTGCCCTTGTCCGTCGAGACATGGTTCACAAGCGATCCTGTCGGATACTTCTCATTCCCCGTCCAGATCTGCAACTCGTAACCGGTAACATGCGGCTCACCTTCGGTGGCGGCGCGCAGAAAAACACCGCTGTTGCCGTGCTCTCGCGTCCGAAACTCGAGCCGTAAATGGAAATCGCCATATTGCGACGCGGACCGCAGCCACCCCAACGTCTGCGTTCCCGGCAATGCGACGATCGCGCCTTGCTCCACCGCCCACTTCGGCGCGCCGATCGCCGTCCAACCGTCGAGCGTCTTGCCGTCGAACAACAATGCCCATCCGGCTTTCGATTCCTTCGCGCTGAGCGCATTCGGTTGCGCCGCCCCGTACGCGGCTGTCAACAAGGCCAGCAAGGTTACCAATCGCATGAAAATGATTATGACGCACCTCACCCGCCGCCCGCTTTGGACTACAATGCACGGAGCAGGTTCGAACTATGAAACTGATCGTCTTCGTCGTTCCTCTGCTTGCCGGCGCGGCCTTCGCGCAGCGAGCCGAAATACGCAATCCACACACTACTCCCGCCGATATCGCCGCCGGAGCTAAAATTTTTCGCGGCCATTGCGGCGAATGCCACGGACTCCAAGGCGAAGGCGGGCGCGGACCCAGCCTGAACTCCGGTGTGTTCTATCACGGCTCCACCGACGCCGATCTGCTCAATAACGTCACCGACGGTATTCCCGGCACCGCCATGCCCGGCGTCTTCTTCTCTCCCGATCAGGTTTGGCAGGTGGTGGCCTATGTTCGGACGCTCAGCAAATCACGCGCGGCCGCGCCCAATGGCGACGTCGAACATGGCCGCCAGTTGTTCGGCCAGAAGGGCTGCAAGGGCTGCCACATCGCGCGCGGTGAAGGCGGCGCCAACGGTCCGGATCTGACCCTCATCGGCTCGCAGCGGTCGGCGCAGCATCTGCGCCAGGCGATCGTCGCGCCGTCGGAAAAGGTGCTGCGGCAATTCTGGGTGGCGCGCGTCACCATGGAAGACGGCGCAACCCGCAACGGGTTCATCCTTAACGAAGGCACATACACAATGCAGATTCTCGATCCCTCGCGCGGCCTTCTCTCTCTCTCCAAACGCGACTTCAACCGCGTTCAAGTCGACAAGACTTCCGCCATGCCTTCCTACGCCGGCAAACTGAGCGCGAAAGAACTGGACGACCTCGTCGCCTACCTATATTCACTGCAGCGAAACGGAGCGAACCAATGAAACGGGCTTTCCTTACCCTTACCCTCGCCTCGGCGATGGGTTCCGCGGCTCTGGCGCAGGTTACCTACGAAAGGCTGCTGAAAGCGCCGTCGGAACCGCAAAACTGGCTCACTTACTCCGGATCCTACAACGGCTGGCGTTACAGCGCTCTCGACCAGATCAATCGCAATAACGTCAAGGATCTGAAAATCGCCTGGGTCTATCAGATGCCTATGACGCATCGCGTGGAAACAACCCCGATCGTCGCCGACGGCGTGATGTACGTGAGTGAACCGCCTTCGAACGTCGTGGCGCTCGACCCCGCCACCGGCCGGCAGTTTTGGCGCTACCGCCGTTCCTTGCCCACCAAGATCAACGTCTGCTGCGGACAGGTCAACCGCGGCGTGGCCGTGCTCGGCGACCGCGTCTTTGTCGGCACCGTCGATGCTCACCTCGTCGCTCTCAACGCCAAAACCGGTACTGTTCTTTGGGACGTCGAGGTGGCAGACTATCGCACCGGCCACAGCGTCACCGTCGCCCCGCTCATCGTCAAGGACATGGTCATCACCGGCATCGCCGGCGGCGAATACGGCGTCCGCGGCTTTCTGGACGCCTACGACGTCAAAACCGGCAAACGCCGCTGGCGTTTCTGGACCATCCCCGCACCCGGCGAGAAGGGCAGCGAAACATGGTCCGGTGACGCGTGGAAGCAAGGCGGCGGACCCACTTGGGTTACCGGCTCCTACGACGCTTCACAAAACCTGATCATTTGGGGCACCGGCAATCCATCGCCCGATTGGAACGGCGACGTCCGCCCCGGCGATAACCTTTATAGCGACTGCGCCATCGCGCTCGATGCCGACACCGGCAAATTGAAATGGCATTTTCAATTCGTCCCTCATGACGTGCACGATTGGGACGCGGTGCAGGTGCCTGTTCTGGTTGATGCAGAGTGGCAAGGCCGGCCGCGCAAACTGGTTTACTGGGCGCATCGCGGCGGTTTCTATTACGTGTTGGACCGCGAAAACGGCAAATTTCTCTTCGGCAAGCCGTTTGCCACGCAGACCTGGGCCGAGCGACTCGACGAAAACGGACGCCCGGTTCGCAAGCCCGGCATCGATCCCTCGGAGACGGGCGTCGAAGTCTGGCCCGGAGTCCAGGGCGCCACCAACTGGTACTCACCTTCTTACAACCCACTTACTGGCCTGTTCTATCTCACAACCTGGGAGAACAAAGGGTTGTATCGCAAAGGCACCGCCGAGTATATTGCCGGCAACCGCTACATCGGCAGCGTCCCCAAGATCGACTTAGAGGACGAGCCCGGTTACGGCGCGATCCGGGCGCTGAATCCGAAAACGGGAGAACGCGTTTGGGAGCATAAGGTGCACACCAAGCCGTGGTCCGGTGTCCTTTCCACCGGCGGGAAAGTTGTGTTCGGGGCAAGCGGCGGGTGGATCACTCGGGACAAGCCGGAAATGGAATCCTGGTTCTACGCGCTGGACGCTGAGTCCGGCAAAGATCTTTGGCGCATCAATCTTGGCGGCGACATGTCGTCGAGCGCAATCTCTTATTCCGTGAACGGCAAGCAGATGGTGACAATGCCCGCCGGCAGCGACATCTTCACCTTTGCATTGCCGTAGACGCCGCCGGCTTGCGGAACTCGGCTTTCACTTCGTCGATCTCAGACCCGCGCGTCCAGATCGAATACGCATCGTTGACCCCGTAGCCGTGTTGCACAGCCAGTTCCAGGTGGCGGATCGCGGTGGAATCGAAACCCATCACGGCCGCGGCCACAGCATCTACCGCCGGCGCATTGGTGCCGGCGACGATCACGTTGTGCCTCCGCACGTGAGTCTCCTCTCCGCTGCCAGCCTCGGACGCGAAAGATCCGCCGCAAATCGCATAGTCGGCGGGATGGAACGAAAAAAGATCCAGCGCCACTTCGCCTGGGGAACCGCCGCGATCGGCCGGCGCGAAGCCGAGATAGTTCATCATCGAGAGCGCAACGCCGGTCGCCGCCGAGGTAGATAGCGGCGCGATCGAGATTACCTTGTCGCATTCGCGCAGCACGCGCGGCACATGATAGATCCCCTTTGGATTGTGCCGGGCGAATACCCGGCCCTCCACCGGCATCTCGAGCGACGGAGCTGTGTTCAAGTCGATCAGTTCGAAGCGCAGCGAGGGGTGCTTCTTCGACAGATCATCCACGATCGCGCGGTAGCTGAGTCCGTCGAAGCCGCCGCTCCACGTCGAACCCCAAATGGGTTCCCGGCACGGCGCGCCTTCGACGATGCTGAATCGCCGCCCAAGCCCACGCTCGCTCAGATAGCGGAGCACTCCTGCCACGATGCGCGTATCGGTGACGTCGGCCGGAGGAAACGCCGTTCCCGGACACGTGCGGGCAGACGTCTTGACCAGCACCCAATCTTCGCGGCCGATTGCCGTAATCAGGCCGCCGCGGCGTCCGCCTCCGAGTTCCACCGCCAAGCGCAGCATGTCGTCCAGTTGCGCCGCCGTCAATGCGCCATCCAAAGGCGCCGGTTTCGCCAGCGCGCGGATCTTCCGGCCATCGGATTCCTCACCGCCGGTGAAGGTGGAAGGGATTAGCCCCACCCTCGGCGCGGTATCGCGGCTGGCTGCCGCCGTCACCCATTCTCGTGGCTTGCCCGCTGTCTGGGAAAAAGCCGTCCCGACGGCCCAAGGGGCCAGAATCAGATCGCGTCTGCGCATGGAAGATCTCCTGTAATCGATTTTAAGACCTTTTGAGCTGAAAATGGTGTATAAAGTTGTTATGGAGCCTCTAACCCGTAGACAGATCCTCGGCGCCGCCGCCGGAGCGGCTTTTCTCCCCAGCCTCGCCGGCGGCGCCGGCCACCGGACCCGCATCGGACTCGTTCCATCCCACTACGGAAAGCTCCAGCGTCCGAGTTCGCCGGCCGATATGCTTGATTACGAGCGCGTTCGCGAAATGGTGTGGGCCGCCATCCGCCTCGGGGCTCCGCGCGCGGGTAGCCTCGAAGCCAAGATCCGCCCCGGGGCGTGGGTGGTGGTGAAGCCGAACATCGTTGGACTGCGTGGGCGCGAGTTCTATCGCACCGGCGACATCACCGATATGCGAGTTACCCGCGCGGTGCTCGAATATGTCGCCCGCTTTTCCCGCGCCGGCCGGATCACCCTGGCCGAGGGCGGCAGCTACCGGC
>JBGSME010000843.1:0-7871 GCA_041740335.1 Bryobacteraceae bacterium
CTTCCACAACTCATCGAGAGCGCTGCGAGCACGACGCCAGTTACACCCATCCATGTTTTTCCGCACCGTTTGTTCATTGCCGAATCTCCTTCACCGGGACAAGCGCAACGCGGAGCGCGATTTGGTCAAAGCCGTAGTACAATACTTTTTCCTCTAGAACTTCCCCAGGAGAACTCGAACACAATGGCAAAACTCGGATTCCTCGGCCTTGGCATCATGGGCTACCCGATGGCGCGCAACCTTGCTCGCGCCGGTAATGAAGTGGCGGTGTGGTCTCACACCGCGTCCAAGGCTGAGAAACTGGCCTCTGAGGAGAAAGGTGTGACAGCGTGTGCGCAACCGCGCGATGTGGCCGCGGTCTCGGAGTGCACCTTTCTTTGCGTGGGCGACAGCAAGATGTCTCAGGAGACGATCCTGGGCGCTGGCGGCTTGGTGGAGACGGCGGCGGCGGGGACGGTGATTGTAGACACTTCGACGGTGGGCCCTTCCTCGAGCGTGGCGATCGGAAAGACCCTGGCGGCGAAGGGTGTGCATTTTCTCGGCGCTCCGTGTACGGGGTCCAAGCCCGGCGCCGAAGGGGGCACGCTGACGTTCATGATCGGAGGCGAGAAGGAAGTCTTCGAGAGGGTGAGGCCTTACTTTGAAGCGATGGGCAAGCGGCTGTACTACTGCGGCGGCCCGGGAATGGGGCTGCACGCGAAGCTGTCACAGAACCTGATTCTGTCGAATCTGTTGCAGGCGTTCAATGAGGGGCTGGTGCTGGCGACGAAAGCGGGGGTGGATCCGGACCTGATGTTGGACATCCTGGACAATTCCGCAGCCAAGAGCGGGTTGATCGCGTTTAAAGCGCCCTACGTGTTCCGGCGGGACTTCTCGACGAACTTCTCGGTGAAGTGGATGCATAAGGATATCGGGCTGATGCTCGAGTCCGCACAAGAGCTGGATGTTCCGGTGCCGCTGACGGCGTTGACGCAGCAGATGTTTCGGGCGGCGATCGCGTCCGGGTACGGGGAAGAGGATATCTGCGCCACGATCAAGGTGTTAGAGGGGCTGACACAGACGGAAGTGAAGAGCGCCGAGAAAAAATGAAGAAAAATTAGCAATTCCCTCTTGCAATCCGGAAAATCATATACTAGAATTAAAAGTAAGCCGGGGAGGCAACTCCCACCAAAGCGAGACTAACCTCACTTTAATAGACCCCTGAAGCAATTCCTCCCCGGCGCCCTTCGGGGTTCTTCTACGGACCCGGAAGGTTGGGTCCAACCAACCGTCGCATTTCCCCTTCATCAATGGTAATATAGCTGAGCGAGTACTTCGTTATGAAGTCGATAACGCTTTTAGGATCAACAGGTTCCATTGGAGCTAGCACGCTGGATGTGGTTAGGCGAAGGCCTGATCTTTTCCGAATCTTCGCCCTAGCTGCGGGCACCAACGCCGACACACTGTCTCTACAAATACTAGAATTTCGTCCCAGGATCGTAATTCTGGAAACGGAAGAAGCGCGGGCGCGTCTAATACAGAACTTGGAAGAATCGATCATGCCGCGTGCAGAGTGGCCCGAAGTCGAGATCGGTACTAAGGCACTTACGCTGGCGGCAACGGCTCCGGAGACTGATTTTTTGCTTTCGGCGATCGTAGGGGTAGCGGGACTGGAGGCTACCTATCGCGCGGCGTGCGCGGGCAAAACGATTGGCTTGGCAAACAAGGAGACGATGGTAGCGTCTGGCGAGATGGTGATGAAGGCGGCGCGTGAAGCCGGGGCGGAAATCATCCCGGTGGATAGCGAACACAACGGGGCCCATCAATGCTTCCGGTGCGGGAGCCGTGGTGAAGTCACACGGCTGATTCTGACGGCTTCAGGCGGGCCGTTCCGGACCACCCCCGCGGCCGAATTGGCTACGGTGACGCCGGCGCAGGCTCTGAAGCATCCAACATGGAAGATGGGCAAGCGGATCACGATCGATTCGGCGACGATGATGAACAAGGGCCTGGAAGTGATTGAAGCGTGCCGGCTCTTCGATTTGGCGCCGGACGAGGTGGATGTTGTGGTGCATCCGCAGTCTTCGGTCCACGCGATGGTTGAGTACAATGACGGCAGCGTGATGGCGCAGCTCTCAACAACTGACATGCGGTTGCCGATTCAATATGCATTGACATGGCCGGACCGGATGGCTGCTCCGGTGGCGCGCATGGATTGGACCAGCGAACGAACGCTTGAGTTTTTTCCGCCGGACCTGGACAAGTTTCCGCTGCTGCGGCTGGCCTATGAGGCGCAGCGGGCCGGCGGGACCGCGGGTTGTACGCTGAACGCGGCCGATGAGATCGCGGTGGAAGCGTTTTTGAAAGAAGAGATTTCGTATCCGGGGATCGCGGCGGTTGTGGAAGAAACCCTCGCCCGGGTTCCGGTGCGAACTCCGGCTTCGGTGGATGAGATACTGGCAGTAGACCGCGAATCGCGCGAAACGGCGCTGGCGATTCTTTCGGAACGGGCGCGCATGGTTGCTGCGTCGTTAAGATAGGTGAGTCGTAACGGAAGGGAAGTGATTCATGTTGCATAGCCTTTGGTGGATGCTGGTCCTGATCGGGGTGATGATCATGATCCACGAATTGGGGCACTATTGGGCTGCGCGCTATTTCGACGTCAAGGTGGAAGCGTTCAGCTTCGGGTTCGGCCCGCGGCTGATCGGATTCCGGCGCGGGGAAACCGACTTTCGTATTTCGGCGATCCTTTTTGGCGGTTACGTCAAGATGGCTGGGGAGCAACCGGGAGACCCGCACTCGGATGATCCGCGATCGTTCTTGAATAAACCGAGGTGGCAGCGGCTGATCATTGCGTTCGCGGGTCCTTTTATGAACATCGTGCTGGCGGTGGCGATATTGACCGGGCTGTACATGGTGAAGTATCCGAAGTTGCCTGATAGCAGCCAGCCTGGGATGATCGGCATCGTGCTTCCGGACTCGGCGGCGGCTGCCGCCGGGCTGCGTGAAGGGGACCGGGTGACGATGTTCGACGGCGAGGCAAATCCGACGTGGGAAGACATCCTGCTGAAGGAGATCGCAAGCGCGAACCGGGAGATCCCGGTGACGGTGGTTCGCGACGGCAAGGAGATGAATGTTACGGTTACTCCCAAGCTCGACGAACGTAACGGAATCGGGACGATCGGCTGGGCCGAGCAATCGGATGTGATGATCAGCGGGGTAGAGCCTGGAATGGATGCCGAGCGGCAGGGCCTGAAGGGCGGGGACATGATGGTGAGCGTGAACGGGATTCCGATCCGTTCGGCGTACCGGCTGCGGGAAGTGATCAAGGCGAGCAAGGGCGCGCCGGTGGAAGTGGTCTATTCGCGCGACGGCAAGGAATACACGAAGTCGGTAACGCCGGCGGAAAAGACGCTGGAAGACAATTCCAAGGCTTGGATGATCGGAGTCGCGCTGGCGCCCCGGGTGACGTTTGTGAAGCTGGGTTTCGCGGAGGCGCTTTCCGAATCGGTGAGCCGAAATATGAAGAGCGCCACATTGATCTTTCAGATGATCAAGGGTATCGTGCAGCAGCGGATGTCCGCGAAGTCACTGGAAGGTCCGATTCGGATCGCGCAAATCTCGGGCGAGGCGGCGCGCGAAGGTCCGGCTGCGTTTCTGGATCTGATGTCGGTGGTTAGCTTGAACCTGGCAGTTCTGAATCTGCTGCCGATTCCGATTCTGGACGGCGGGATGATCCTGCTGCTCTTGATCGAGATGCTCTACCGGCGCGACCTCAGTCTGCAATTCAAGGAAAACGTAATGAAGTTCGGCTTCGTCTGCCTGATGATGCTGGTTGTATTTGTGCTCTACAACGACATCACCAAGGTGCTGACGCGGGGTTGACGCTTCAGACGCTGAGTTTGCTCAGATAGTCAAAGCTGATCTTGAGGCTGGCGAGCGGATCGCCGGCGGTCTGATCCTGTTCGACAAAGAAGTGCTTCACGCCCATTTTGCGCGCGGCAGCCAGAACTGCTGGAATCTTCACCGTGCCGCGTCCGGCTTCGGCGAATTTGTCGCGCGGGATGCGTTCGTTGTATTGCACGGGCACCCCTGTGTGAACGTCCTTGACGTGCATTAGCGGGACGCGTCCCTTGTACTTGGCGAGCAGCTTCACGGCGTCGCCGCCCCCGACAGTAACCCACATGATGTCCATCTCGAGCTGCACCAGCTTGGCATCGGATTCCGCAAGCAGGATGTCGAGCAGGGTGCGTCCGTCTGTTGTAGGCTCGAACTCGAAGGCATGGTTGTGATAGGCGAGGGTTAATCCTGCGGCGCGGCACTTCTGTCCGGCGCGAGTCAGGGCAGCGCCGAGTTTCTTCATGTTCTCGGTGCGCGCTGCCAGATCCGCGCCGCGGTCGGCCGGTGCGATGTAGGGGCACACGGCGTAGCGGAAGCCTTTCCTGGCGGCGTCATCGATGGCGGCGGGGAGTTCGGATTCGCGCTGCGTGAACAGCGGCGTATCGAGGTGAATGCTCACCGGCTTGAGGGATGTCTGTTTGAGGGCGTCCCAAATCTGGGCGAGGCCACCGCGGACGGCCTCCACCTCCTTGTACCCGATCTGCTCGAGTGCTTTCAGCGTTTCGAGGGGCTTCTCCGGCAGAACGGTGCGCAGCGTGTAGAGCTGAGCTCCGACGGCGGCGAGAGGCTTGGCGGCAGCGAGAGGCACGGCCGCGGCGGCGGCCAGCAGGTGGCGACGGGACAGGGTTCGCATCACCTGTAGTGTACCGCTCCCGCTTCGACGAGTGCCGGTGTGAAACAATGCGGGGATGCATCGACGAGCATTCCTCCAGCATGCGTTGGCGGCACCGTTAGCCCTGCCTCTGCTCGCAAAGCCTCCCAACCTGAAGATCACGGGCATGAGCGTGCTAAGCATGCGGTTTCCCGGAAAGACGCCGCGCAAACGCAACTCGATCATCGAAAGCGGCGGCGGCGCGCCGGGGATGAATCTTCTGGAGATCCAGACCGACGGCGGAATCGTTGGCCGCAGCACGCTGGAACGTGGCGACATCATCGAGCGCGAGTTGCTGCCGCGCATCCGAGGCGAAAATCCCCTTCATATCGAGCGGCTGTGGGACCGCATGTATCGTCACAACCGCAAGCCAGTGGCCAAGGGCGAATACATCCGCGCGATGGGGAGCGTCGACATCGCACTGTGGGACATCGTTGGCAAGGCGCTCGACATGCCCGTATATCAGGTGTTGGGAGCCTACACGGACAAGATCCGCGTGTACGCGGCCGGCGGATACTACGAGGACGGCAAGGGACTGAAGGAGCTCGCCGCCGAAATGGAAGGGTACGTCCAGGAAGGGTTTCGCGCCGTGAAGATGAAGGTCGGCTGGGGGCCGATGCGGGACGACGCAGAGAGGGTCCGGGTGGTGCGTGAAACGGTCGGCAATAACGTAGACGTGTTGATCGACGCCAACAATGCGTGGAATGCCTACGACGCAATTCGTTTCGGGCGCATGGTGGAGAAGTACGACTTGTTCTGGTTTGAGGAGCCGGTGGAGCCGGACGATTTCCAAGGCTGCGCGGAAGTGAAGCAGGCGCTCGACATCCCAATCACGGCGGGCGAGAACGAATTCACGCGTTGGGGCGCGCGGGAACTGATCGAGGCGCGGTCGGCTGACATATTGAATCTGGACACGGTCTGGTCGGGCGGGATCACCGAGTATCGGAAGATCGCCGCGCTGGCGTCGGCACATCACATTCCGGTTTCGCCGCACGGAGATCCGTTCATGGCGGTGCATTTACTGGCGGCTACGCCGAATGCGCTGATCATGGAAACGTATCCAGGCGTGACGAGTAAGTACAACCCGGTGCTGCCTTTATTTCCAGTGAAGGACGGTTACATCGCGCCGCCATCGAAGCCGGGGATCGGGATCGATCCGGATCCGGAGATGGTGAAGCAGTATCGGGCCGGTTAGAGCCTGGGCTGCGGCGGCTTCAACGCGGCCCACGGCCAGACGCCGGTGCGCCGCATGTGGCGGCGGTACACGCGGTCACCGGCGGTGACGTAGAGCCAGGAAAGATCCTTGCCCGCGAATACGGCATTGGCGAGCGCGCCGCCGTGAGGTTTGTTGATGATGCCGACTACGCGGCCGGGCTGGTCACAGATCTGGATGCCGAGCCTCGTGGCGACGTACAGGAAGCCTTCCGAATCGACCGTCATGCCGTCGGCGGCGCTGGCCACGGCTTCATCGGGGACTTCGAGTTTGTAGAACGGCTGGCCGTTGGCGAGCGATCCGTCCGGTTGGATCTGGAAAGACCACACCCGATTGCCGCGATAATCGGCGACGCTGAGCAGGCTCTGATCCGGTGACAGCATCACGCCGTTGGGGAACTCGATACCTTCATGCACGACGCGTCTTTTGCGCTGTGCGTCGATGAGCCAAACGCTTTTCTTCGGCGGATCGGTAAAGTAGATATTCCCGCCGGCGGTAACCACGATGTCATTGGAAGTTACACCCTCCGCAAGAACGGTCTCAGCGCCGTCCATGGAATACGCAACGATACGCTGTTTGCGGTTCTGGCAGGCGTAGAGCTTGCCGTCGGGCCCGAACATCAGTCCGTTGGCGCCGCCGGAGTCTTCCTGGAAGATATTCACTTTGCCGTCGGCGCCGATCCTATGGATGCGGCTATTCGGAATATCGGTGAAGAAGATATTGCCATCCTTGTCCACCGCCGGACCCTCGGTAAACTTATACCCGCTCGCCACCATCTCCCATTCGCTCGCCGGATCGAGAAATTCGCTGATCGCCCGGCGGGAACCGCCGGCCACCGGTTTGGCGATGGGCTTGGGATATTCGCGCCACAACCAGCGGAGGGCGTCCGGCATGATGGGGCCGCCATGGCGCATGTTGTGGCCTTCCTCGCCGATCACGAAGGTGGTGTCGTAGCCGGCGTATTCGAGCGCGGATGCCATGTCCTGATTTCCAATAAACCAGTTTCCCGAATAGATGTTCTGATCGTTGCGGCCGTCTTGCAGATACACGCGGAGGGGTTTGCCTTCGGTCTTGCGGATCATCGACGGCCAGTGGTGGCCGCCGCGCAAGTTGGTGTAGCTTCCGACGAAGCTAAGAACGCGGTGGAAGGCATCCGGGCGATGCCAGGCGGCGGTGAACGCGGCGATACCACCGGAACTGGATCCGGCGATGGCGCGATCATCGGGGTTGCTCGACAGGTTGTAGCTTTTGCCGACTTCGGGCAGGATTTCTTCGATCAGGAACCGCGCGTAGGTATCGCTCATCGCGTCGTATTCGAAGCTTCGGTTGTAGCGGCTTTGTTGATCCGGCGAGAGCGCGGGTAGGATACCGGGATTGATCAGGATGGCGATGGTGGACGGCATCTCACCCTTGTGGATCAGGTTGTCGAAGACGATGGGGATGCGGGAGTGGCCCGTTTCACTGACATAGCCGCCGCCATCCTGAAAGACCATCACCGGTGAGGGGCGATCCGGTTTGTACTGGGACGGCACATAGATCCAGTAGTCGCGCACGGTGCCGGGGAAGTGTTTCGTTGAGGTCCACTTATGCTGGGTGACTTTGCCTTTCGGGACACCCGGTTGGCGCGAAGAATCGGGTCCGTAGCTGTACTGGGCCTGGCAAAAGGCAGCGGCCACAAGGGCGGCGGGAAGCAGATGAAAACGCATTCTCTTATTAGAGTAGGCGATTGGCTGCCTCGTTGTTGGTGAAAACCTCCTGCGCGGCGTCCCATTCAAGATAGGCCTTCGTCTTCAGCGCGATGTTACCGAGCAGCGTCGCCGACGTGGATAGGTGTCCAGTGAGGATGTCGCAATTACACTTCGCCCGCGTCTTGACGCAATCGAGGAAATTGCGGGTATGGAAAGCGGT
>JBGSME010000844.1:0-4290 GCA_041740335.1 Bryobacteraceae bacterium
GGGGGCGACATCCAGCGTGACGCCGCGGAGCGCCGGATAGTCGCCGAAGAATTTGGACACCGCCGAGGCGCGAACGGCGGTCATGCCTGAGGCGGCGGGAGGCCGGCCGGCTTGCGGAAGAGGATCGCGAAGCCCAAGCCCAGAATGAGAAGGGACAGGCCGAGGATCCACTGGAACCGGTCATAGAGCCGGGGGCGGATCTGCTGGAGCCCTGCGCCTTCGTCGGCATCCTCCTCGGGCGCGCCCTGGGCCGGCCCGCGCAAGGAGCCTGTGCCGATCACCTTCACGGCGAGACTGGCGCCTGTCACTTCGTAGATAGACGCTTGGGTTTCGGGGTGCTTGTCGATGAACTTTGCGGCTTTGCCCTCGATGGTGATTCCGCTGGGAGCGACGATGCGAACGGGGCCACCGCCGTGAATGATGCGAGTGGCGAAATCGGTGCCGGGCATCGTGTAGGTGAGATCGAAGCGGGTCTCGCCGGGCTTGATGGGAAAGTCCGCTGTGAAGACGTTGGCGACGCCGGTCTTGTCGGCGGCACGCTCGATGGGAATGCCGGTTTGCGCGGGATGGGTACACATTACGCGGACCTTGCCGGCGGAGGGGGGCACGTAGAATTTCGCTGTGCCGCCTTTGGGATCGTAGAACGATGTTTTGCCGTTGTTCTCCCAAACGACGCTTTCGTTGACGGTGAGATTGGAACCGTCGGACTCGAGCAGGATCATGTGGGTATTGACCTTGGCCGGGCCGGGCTTGGTGGTTGCGTTGAAGACGTCGAGTTGGATGCCTTCCGATGGGCGGCCGGGGAAGAGCATGTAGTTGTAGGTGACGCCGTCAAAGGCCGCCTGCACGAGGTGCGGGCCTTGTGTGGGCCGGTCGATCTGGAACTTGCCGTCGGCTGAGGACTTCACCGACTCGAGAGCTTCCGGGCCGTCCTGGCCAACCTTATAAAGAGTTACGGTGGCGTCCTGCTGCGGCTTACCGCTGGTCTGGTTGGTGATGGTGCCGTTGACCATCAGGAGTAACGCGAACAGCGGCGTCATGCGTTCATGGCCTTTCCGCATTCGCCGCAGAACTTCATGGCGGTTTCGAATTTCGCCTGACAGTGTGGACAGACGTTCGGGTTGACGGGGGCTTTCGGGCGCGGGGGCGCTTGTTTCCTCTCTAGGACCTTGTTCGAGGGAGCGATCAGTTCGATGTTGGCCAGCACGCCGGAGAGCTCCTTTTGCAACTCGAGTTTGGTGCGCTGGTAGTCTTCGTCGGAGAGCTTGCCGAGACGGAACTCGAACTGAAGATCGCGCAGCCCTTCGTATATGCGGGCCTTGCGCTCTTCGAGATGGGCGGTGGGCGAGACAGGTTCAGGTTGACGTAGATCGCCGGGGCGGATAAAGAAGATAAATCCGAACACGAGGACCAGCAGGGTCAGGGCAAAGGCCAGTTCCATGGGCAGTAGGCGCCTATTCTAGTTTGGCGAGATCCTTTTCTATGGAATCGCGATAGCGGTCGACGACTTCCGCGGAGACTTCGGGCATGGGAGCCGAGTCGGGATTTTTCATGCGGCGGATCCAGGCGAGCACCATCATGAGTCCGAAGCCGACCATGACGGGGGGCATCCACCAAGCGAGGTTGAAGAAGCCTTCCGAGGGCGGCACGACGAGCGCGCGCTTGCCTTCCTGCTTGACGAAGTCAGCGACGATGGCGTCGTCACTCACGCCTTTGGCTTGCATCTCACGGATCTTGTCGCGGGCGGGTTTGGAGTAGTGGCAGCCGAGCATGGGGCAATCGCCGACGGAGTTTTTGCAGGCTCCGCAGAGGCAGGCGAGGCGTGAGCCGACGCGGCGGATGTCGGAAGTCATACCGTCGCTTGAGACCTGAGCGAGGGAGAGCGCGGTGAGAAGGATCAGGAGGATGAGGCTACGACTTGGCAATGCTTTGCTCCTTGGCGGACTTCTCGACCGTCCCGACGATTTTGGTCTTCGGGAATTGATACTTCACCTTGCTCGGGATCAAGCAAATCAGGGTGCCGAACAGTTGGAGCACTGCGCCGACCCAGATCCAACTGACGAGGGGGAAGACGTAGGCCTGGATGACGGCCTTGTTGCCTTCGTTGGTCATGCCGGCGAAATTGAGGTAGAGATCATCGGTCATGCGGCGGCGGATGGAGACCACCGAAGAGGCGTCGCCGGTGCGGTACATACGCTGTTCGGGGGTGAGGGTGCCGACGGCTTTGCCGTTCTCGAAGACGTCGATGGGCGCGTGCCACCACTTGTAGTGTTCGTTTTCGCCGTTCTGGATGTCGCGGACTTTCATCTCGTATCGCCCGAGTTTGAAGGTGTCGTTCATGGCGACTTCGACGGTGGAATCGAGATCAAACGCCTTGCCGGTGAAGCCGATGAACATGATGACGATGGCGACATGGACGATGTAGCCGCCGTAGCGGCGGGTGTTGCGATGGGTCAGCTCGACCATGGCGGCGAGCAGGTTCTGTCCGGTGCGGGCGGCGATGGCGGTTGCGCCTTTCCAGAACTCGATGGCGACGGTGGCGAGGACGAAGACGCAAAGCCCGAACGACATCAACGCATAGAGGTGACGCATGCCGAGGGCGGCGAGGATGACCATGGTGGCAACGGTGACCACGGTGGGCCAGAGGAAGGCGCGCTTGAGGCTCTCAAACGAGCTGCGGCGCCAAGCGATCAAGGGGCCGACTCCGGTGAGGAAGAGCAGGAACAATCCTATGGGTATATTGACGCGATTGAAGAAGGGCGCGTCGACGCTGATCTTCTCGCCGCTGACGGCCTCCGAGATCACGGGGAACAGCGTGCCCCAGAGGATGGAGAAGCAGGAAGCGAGCAGGATGAGGTTGTTGAACAGGAAGCTCGACTCGCGCGAAACCACGCTTTCGAGATGGGATTCGCTCTTGAGGAATTCGAGCCGGTCGACGATCAGGTAGACGACGAGGGCGATTCCGATGGCGAGGAAGGTGGTGAAGTAGCGCGAGATGGGGGATTGGGCGAAGGCGTGGACGGATTGGACGATGCCGCTGCGGGTGAGCGCGGTGCCGAGGATGCAGAGGAAGAACGTGGCCGAAATCAGGACCATGTTCCAGACCTTCATCATGCCTTTCTTTTCCTGCATCATGACGGAATGGAGGAAGGCGGTGCCGGTGATCCAGGGGAGGAGGGAGGCGTTTTCGACGGGGTCCCAACCCCAGTAGCCGCCCCAGCCGAGGACTGCGTAGGCCCAGGATGCGCCGAGCAGGACGCCGGTGCCCTGGAACATCCAGGTGACGAGGGTCCAGCGGCGGGTGGTGTGGATCCAGGCGTCGCCGGGGGCGCGTGTGATCAATGCGGCGATGGCGAAGGCGAAGGGGATGGTGAAGCCGACGTAGCCCAAGTAGAGCATCGGCGGATGGATGGCCATGGCCGGGTATTGGAGGAGCGGGTTGAGGCCGCGGCCCTCGGGTACGGCGGTGATTTCCTTGCCTACGGCGAGCACTTCAAACGGGGTGAGCGGGAAAGCGATGAGGCAGACGAAGAAGGCTTGTACGATCATCATAACGGCGATGACGTAGGGCATCTGGTTGCGATTCTTGCGCCGGTTTTGCCAGACGACGATGGCGGCGTAGCAGGAGAGGATCCATGCCCAGAGGAGAAGGGAGCCTTCCTGGCCGCCCCACCAGGCGGTGAACTTGTAGATGCGCGGCATGGTGCTGGAGGAGTGTCCGGCGACGTAGGCGAGGCGGAAGTCGTCGGTTTGGAGCGCGTAGACGAGGTAGCCGGCGGCGACGGTGAGGAGGGCCCAGACTCCGTAGACGGCGCGTTCGGAGGAGGCGGCGAGGAAGTCTCGCTTCATCCAGCGTCCGATGAGGGCGCTGAGGACGGCGTAGCAGGCGAGGCAGAAGGCGAGGATCAGTGAGAGGGCGCCAACGTTTTCCATAAGCTTAGGGGGAAGACGGCGGAGGAGGCCGGTTTCTTCATTCTAAAGTATAGCTCCATGGCGGGGATTGGGTTCGACGGGTGCGGACGAAGCCGATCTATTTTGGCGTGTATCTCCTTTTTTATCAGTTTGTTGGATGTGATTTTGCATTGGCTTCGTCCCTTCATTTTTAGTACTTCGTGCGGTGTTCATTTTTCAAAGAGCGGTGCTGGTACCCGTGACGTGCCCCCGGTAATCTAAGCCATGCATAATTTGGAGGGCTCCGAAAATGAGACAAGGAGTTTTTCAGATGAAGAAGACGAAGCACAGCGAAGAGAAGATCATCGCGGCCGTGAAGCAGCTGGAAGCGGGGCGGGC
>JBGSME010000845.1:0-6242 GCA_041740335.1 Bryobacteraceae bacterium
CCGATGGCGTGAGTTGAATGCTTTCGACAGGCACCAGATGATAGGGGTCCACCTTGTGCGGCCGCTTGAACAGCAGCCCGTCCTTGTGCTTACGCTTCCCCGCGGAACTCAGCGCAGCCCAGACCGCGTATTGTGCGGCGAGCTCGAGTTCGGGTTTGTAGACAGCCTCTTCGGCCAGCCAGCGCGTAACGTGAGCGGCGTAGGCATCCTCGGTGCAGGGTTCGCCAAACAACGCCTCGAGTTGCAGCGTGAGCAGGGTTCCATCCATAGCAGCCGCGTCGGCCTCGGTCGCCTTGGCAAGCGCCTTGCGTTGGACGAACTGGCGCTTCACCTCGTACACCGGATCGAAATCGGCGTGGCGGGCTCGAAGCGCGGCGACCTCGGATTCGATGCCGAACAAAGCCGCGACGAATCTCTCAAAAAACGGCGCCAAGTCGATCAACAGTTGCGAATGCGCCTTGGGTTCGAGCGCGGTGGGATTGGCCCGGCCGGCGTCAAGGCGCTCGGCAACGGCCGGATCGGTGTTGCGAAGCCAAGCAAGGAAGCGGGCATCGAGGCGTAGGATCCCTTCCCGTGTGTATAGATCCTCTGAGGACACATTTTTGGGGGACGGTGAGACAGGGTGGCTCATGCTGGAAGTGTGGAAAAACCGGACAAAAGGACGCAACGCGCCTTATAGCTTCATCTTATCGCAGGAACCCCACGGGAAACGGCGTCAATGGTCGCCAATGTGGGCCGGAGGGGGGAAAGAACGGGTCTAGCGGATGCCTTCCGCTCCTTGGAACAGGACCGGGCTGGTGATCACGGTCTGCACCACGAGTGGAGCGTAGTCGAGTCCGGCGGCCTCAATTCGAACGGGCCGCGCGATTCCCTGGACGGACATGCTGCCCGGCGCTGGCGAACCGTCCGGGTTTCTACCGGCCGGAAGAGCACGGGTGATGAAATCCGGTACGGTCAAGGAACCAGCGGAGGCCGGGGCCGTGCAGTTGAAGGTCGCCGTTCCCATCCGTTCGGCGGATAGGGTGGCTGTGCTGGTGCCGGCGACGTGAACGTACCCGTTTGGGTCGCCCCCGGACCAGCGGACGGTTACGCCTTCGGCTCGATCGACGCTCTTGATTGCGTCCCGGTTGGTCCATTCGAATGGCGCTGGAATCGCGGCCGTTGCGGTGAACGGACCGATGTCACCTGGAAAGCCGTCGGCGTTGAGCGTGTAGGATCCGCCCGGGTCAAGGTAGTTACCCGGCGACGCATCGCCGAGGCCGGCCGCGTAGACAATCACCGGACCCACCACAGATTTCGGAATCACCCGGAAGCCGCTCGGGCCGGCTACGCCGATGCCGGGGCCGGCTTCAAGCCATCTCCCCGGGACCGCCGTTGTTGGCGGTTGCGGTTCGCCGGGCCGTCCGGCGAAAGGGAACACCTGACAGGCGCCCCAGGACGCGATGTCAACGTTCGCGCGCAGAACCGACGGAATTCCCAATCCTTCGTAGCGAGCGAAGACCCCGATGAAGCCATCGCCGCGGGGAATGGCCCCCGGGGTGTAGTCGATGCCGCGGATGAGCGAGAGGGCGCCGATCGAGGCGGCAGGTTTAGCAAACAGAGACTGCATCTCGTCTCGCGTGAGCGTGGGCACGGTGGGCGCGCAGGCACGCCCGGATGCGGCGATCGGCAGAGATGCGGTGTTGCTGACGATCCCGGCGGTTTTGAGGGTCACCGGGGTGACGCAGCCGGAAACTCCTGCAGGGATCCGGATATAGATGGCATCGAGCGAGGAACAGCAGGCATTGCGGCCGCGGAACAGGATCTCGGCCGGCACGCCGCCGACGAAGGCCTCAATGGGCACGTTGGGCATGTCGGCTTGAATGGCCGGACCGGTTTCATCGCTCGGTGTGGCGCCAAGCCCGGTGGCCCAGAGGATCACGACCTCGCCGGGATTGGCCGCGTTGGCCGGCAGGAGCACAGGGTTCGGTCCGGGAGGAATCTGGAAGGTGGCGACCGCGGCGCCGATGCCTGTTCCGTCGAGAGTGTAGAGCGCGGCGTTCGTGGCGGCGACGGTGATGGGTGCCGGGGCACTACTGCGTCCGTTATAGGTGAGAGTAACGGTTCCCGTGCCAGTGGGTGTTTTCGACGGCAGGATGGCGGCCACCTGACGACCAAATGTGTAGACGAGAATGGCAGCGGTGGTGGTGTCGCCAATGGTGATCGAGACGCTCGTGCCGGCAAGCGAGGTGTCGAGAGGGAAGGTGGTGTCGGCGGCGAGGATCACGGGGCCAAGACCCGCACCCTTGAGGACAAAAAGAGCGCCTTGGGCGATGGGGCTGTTGGGCAGGGGGCTGCCAATGTTACTGGCAGCGTTTTCGACCGAGGTTACAACAGGGTTTGATTGGCCAAAGGCCGGCAGGGCGGCGAGGATTGGTCCAAGAAGGTGGATCGGCCGCAGCAGCATGTTCGACAGTGTAGAGGAAACGGGAGTTCCGAGAGAAGTGAGTTGTTGTTACTCACCCGCGCGGGGCGTGTGCCCGCCGGCAGCGTGGGCATCGGCGATTTCGGCCGTTCGTAAAAGGACGAGGCCGACAGCGGTAGCGTCCCGCCCCTTGAGAGGTTCCACGTAACGTCTCCTTCCAACTCGCGTGCGCCATCAGCGGGGCCGTTAGGTCCGGTCGCCCACCGGCACCCATTCCCCGGCGGCCATGTAAGGTTCCGGAGTTTCGCCCTCGGCAGGCAGCGCGGCTCGCACACGCCGCAACTCGTCCGGTATGGCGGCTGGACCGATCACCGATTCGATAATCAGCGGGATGTGATCGGGAATAAACCGCGCCACTTCCCGAAACGCTCCAATCGAGAGGCGCGAGAGGTGGTCGTGCTTGCTACGGCTATTCACTTCGCTGACATGCACTTGGCGTAAGCGCGAGCTGAAGGCGTCGAGCAGCCTCCACGATTCAAGCATCGTCGGGTCGATCTGCCGGGCGTGTCCGATGTCGAAACACCAGGTGGCCTCAGGGAAGTCCTCGAAGACGGTTCGCATTTCGCGGAGGTTGCGGCCAACCGGCTTGCGCTGGTCCATGTTCTCCAGGCAGAGTTGCGGACCGAAAGCGCGCCAGAGTGCCGGCGTCTGGATGACGTCGGGGTGTACGATGTAGAGCCATCCGCGGCTCCGCGCGGCTTCGAGGACCTCGACAATGGCCCGTTCCTGATCCGGGTGGAACCGGCTGGGCACGTGAAACGCGATGTGCGAAAACCCGGTCAGGTCAAGGGTGTCCAGAGCGGTCGCAAGGGGTTCCAACTCATCGGCGCGAAGCGCGGAGAGCTCAACGGCTGGAAGGCGATGTTCGCGGACGAGCGCGAGCCCGGCTTGGAAGTCCGCAAAGGCGAGGGCTCCTGTTGAAAATCCGATGGGTCGCATTGTAGTCAGAATACTCCGTACAAACGGGTCAGTTCACCGATTCCGGAATCCTCGTCAAAGACTAGTTCGACAAGGGCCTCGCCGAATTCGCGACTGGCGTCCAGTGCCCGCTGTTTCGTCTCATCGTGCGGCGAATTAACCGCAACATCTTCGAGGTGTGCTCGCGTCGCTTCGTCTGAGAGCATCCGGAGAAAGATATCGTAGGAATCAAAAATCCGCAGGGCGCAGCCGGCGAGGTGGTCGGAACGAACCAGGACGGAGGCTAACCTTTCTAGCCTTCAACAGCATCTCCCATGCGGGCGCATGATTCATGCAAGGAGTTTCGCATGCAGCGTTTCGAACGGCAGTGAATTGTACGAGGAAGTGATGAACCCGCGCGGAACCGGCCTGGCTCGCGGCCCCTCCTACCGCGCGAAGTAACTCCGCACCGGCGCCGGCGGTTCCCCTCCCCGGATCGCACGCCACAGAATATCGTTCAGTTCGTCATCGTCGATCATATCCGCTTCCTGAAAATTCATCGCAAGTGAACGGGCCGCGGTAGGATTGCTCGCCGAGTTACGCGTGTCCAGCGGAATCCGTGCCTTCTCCGCGACGTATGGGGAGGCGTCCGGCTTTTCCGAGAACGCATTCCACATAGGCGTGGCCGCCGCGTCAAAGTGCGTCATCGGACGCAAACCGAGGATCAACTCCATCGTCCGCAGCATCGAAGTGGTGTTGTAGAGCGTACTGTCGATAATGCCCCGGCGCGTGTATGGCGAAAGCACAAACGCCGGCGAACGGTGGCTGTCGACGTGATCCGCGCCATTCTGGGCGTCGTCCTCCAGCACAAAGATCGCCATCTTTCCCCAAAACGGGCTCCGCGAGCAAGCTTCCACGATCATCCCGAGCGCAGCATCGTTGTCCGCCACCTGCGCCAACGGCTCGATCTTTCCCGGCGACGTTCCGTAGGTGTGATCGTTCCCGATTCGGAGGATCGTGAAACGGGCCATTTCACCGGCAGCCTCCATGCGCTTCAAGTCCGCGATGAACGCCTTGGCTCGTTCGATATCCGGGTACTCGAGGTCGTAGCCGCGATACTTGCGATCCGTGTACCGCCCCAGCACCGGATCGCGGACCGAGCGCACATGGTCGCCGCCGGGAGCGACGTCGCGGAGCGGGTTCAGGTCGGTGTAGTAGCCAAAGTTGCGCAACGAAAGCCCGGCCGCTGCCGCCTGGCTCCAGATGAATCCGGACGGCGGAATCGCGGCGGGCTCCCCGCCCTCGTAGTCATAATGCTTCCGCCGGCCGCCGTAGCTATTGGGCCACATCTTCTGCACATAGTCCGGCGCAATCGCCGCCGTCGACCAGTTATGCCCGTCCGCGCTCACATCGGAGTTGACATAAAAGTTATCGAGCAGCACGAACTCGCGGGCGAGCTTATGATGATTGGGAGTAACTTTTTCGGGAAATAGACACAGCGACGGATCGCTGTTGCCTTTCCCAAGGTCGCCTAGCACCTGATCGTAAGTGCGATTCTCCTTGATGATGTAAACGACATGCTGGATCGGGGAAGCGCCGCCTGGCGCGGACGGAATCGGGTTACCCTCCGGAATCCCGACTGCCGCGAGGAGTTGGTCACGGTAGGGGGTGTTCTCGAAAACAGTGCGAGTGTACCGCTCGATGTCCTCTTCACTAAGCGGATCGAGGATGGAAGCCGAACCCCTCTGGAGACGCCCAACGTAGCCGGGATTGGGTGACCCCTTGTGCACCGGGTCCACCTGCTTGGTCGGGTCGCGAAAGTCGGGATTCGGGAAGCTCCGTGGTCCACGGCCATTGAAAACGAAGGTCCGGTTATCCGCCAGCACGTGGACCCCGGTCGGATACCACGCCGTGGGGACGAAGCCGAGCACGCGCGTCTGGGCCTCGGCGATGTCGGCGACGGCAACGGCGTTGGCGTCCGAGCAGACAACGAACAACCGCGTGCGGGCCGCGTCGATCGCGAGCGCCGAAGGTGTCATGCCGAGCGGTTGCTCAGCCGTCATGGCCACGTTGATCACCTCGATCATACGCATGTCGCGATTCGCCGTGATGCCCACCGAATAGACCCGATTGGTATTGGATGCCGCCACGAAAATGCGCGCTGCGTATTCCGGTGGCGCGGCGGCGGCTTCCGCTTCCACCGGTACCGGCCCGGCCCAGATCATGTCGCTGGTGTGAGCCCCGAGACGGATCGAATTGAGGACGGCTCCGTTGGCTGCGTCATGCTGGTACAGCGTGCCGTCCGCCCAACTCGTAACGAAATAGGATTTGCCGTCCGGATGAAACAAGATGCGATACGGACGCCGTCCGGTTTTGTATTTCTCGATCACACGGCCCGATTGCGGGTTGATCACCAGAATTCGGTCGCCGAATAGATCGGCTACGTAAAGCAGCCGATCATCGGGAGAGAAGGCCAGCCCACCGGTGAAGTCGCGGTGCGTGCGGTCAGCCGCGGGCACGATCTCGAAGGTCCGCGCCGGGGCGAGTTTGCCGTCGTTGAAGGTGAATTCGTACACCGCCGCCCGAGAGCCGCCCCCAACGTAGACGCGCTTGCCGTCGCGTGTCACCACTAGGCCCAGCCATCCGTCGGGAACAGGCACCCGGTCCACTTCCTTTTCCGATTTCGCATCGATCACGCTGATAGAGGGAGGATTGTAGCCCTGGTTCAGTACCAGTAGATGCTTTCCCCCGGGCACAATCACCGACGACATCGGAAAGGTGTCGAGCGGCAGTTGCCGGCCTGCCGGGCGCAGCGTCCAGCCCGAGTTCAGCAGCACCGAACCATCGGCCTGCGGACCCACCGTTACGCGCCCCGCCGGCT
>JBGSME010000846.1:0-7650 GCA_041740335.1 Bryobacteraceae bacterium
GTTCAGCTCGACGCCCTGGTCCCACAGCTCGTTGAATTTGGCGATCGAGAACTCGTAGTCGGCTCGCTGCTTCAGCTCGACGTTGAACTCCAGATTGTCCTGAAGGCCGGATTGAGTGAAGTTGCTAGAGCCTGTTATCACCCTGCCCTTGTCACGGTCCTTCTCGTGGAAGGTCATGATGTAGAGCTTGGCGTGCAATTTCTGGGAAGGGTATGCGCGGATTTCCAGCTTCCCGGAACGGGCCCATTCGATGAACTTGCGGATGCCGGCTTCTATCGCGGCGGTGTCCGGCGATTCTTGCAGCTCTTGGGAAACGTCATGCTGTACTGTTTCCTTCGCCTCGGCCTGCGAATGAAACTCGAGCTCACCCTGCTGCTCTTTGGCTTGGGCGAGTAGGTCCACTGTGACACGGTCGGCTTTCAGGCCTACAAGCACCCGAATCTTCTCGGTTTTCTCCAGCGCCGGGTAAAGCTGATAGAAACCACTGACGAAAAAATACCCAACCAGAACATCGAAGTATCGCGTGTTGTCGCCCAGCAGAACGCGGAAGCGATCGCTGAGGGCGTTGCCCTGCTCGTTCGTTAGAAACGTGAGATCAGACGACATAATTGAACGCGATTAGTAAGAGGTTCCCATAAAACTCGGGAGAGCCTAGAAGGCTCAAGCCAAAAAGCTACACGACTGCGGTCTGTCTTGAAACCCTTTCGCCAGTTGTTGTCCATATCAGGCCGCAGGCCTCGGCTCTGCCGTCTCGCTGCGTTTCGGAATCCGCTGTATGGCCTTGCCGCTTTGCTGGCGGGCCAGATCAAGTTCATAGGTGCTCTGGAGGTTCATCCAGAAATCCGCCGACATGCCGAAATACTGCGCCAGGCGCAAGGCGGTGTCCGCCGTTACATTCCGCTTCCCCGATAGAAGTTGATAGAGGCGGTTCGGCGGGACTTCGATCACATCGGCCAGCCTCTTCGCCGTGAGGCCGATCTCCTCCAGCTCGTCGGCGAGGATTTCTCCGGGGTGGATGGGTGTGCGTGCCATGGTCATCTCCTTTCGTTAGTGGTAGTCAACAATCTCAACGTTCAACGGGCCGGGCGCATCCTGCGGCCACTCAAAATAAACGCGCCACTGGTCATTGATCCGAATGGAAGGCTGCACTTTGCGGTTTCCTTTCAGCGATTCCAGACGGTTGGAGTTGAGCGCGGCCAGGTCGCCTAGAGACGTAGCGGCTTCGAGAATTCGCAAACGTTTCTCAGCCTGCCGCCGAAACGGTTCCCACTGGCGCATCTTCTCACCAGCCGCGAAACGCTCCGTTTCCCTGTCGCGGTAACTCCTTATCATCCAGTCCGATGTACCAGTTTAGACGAGTAACGTCAACGTACAAATTTCACCCTCATTGCCTCACCCTTTGAAGGGAAGCTTGCTGATCCTGAACGCTCGATCTCGACCTCGGGAATGGGTGCCATGGCCGGTATCTCCTGATTTTCGTCAACTGCTACTTCGTCATAATGTAGTTCAGCTCTTTCCGCTCGACTGGAATATGAAGGGCTTTCCTCAACGGTTACGCCAACTCCGCACGGCCCGCAAGATCACTCAGAGCCGATGGGAAGTTTATCACGTCATGGCCGTTTGCGCGGGCTCTCGCGGCGGACGCCCATTGACAGGCTGAACCACCGGCCGGCCTATGACAGGACCGCAAATTCTGGGGTATGCTAGATTCGATCGCAAAGACCATGGATTGATAATGGCGGGTTGCCGCTGGCGACTCCGTTTCAGGTCGAAATGGTTGGTTTTATCCGGAGCAGTCTAAACAAAGAGTTCGGCGGCGCACGACACACGGAGCTCACGCAGTGAGAGATCTGCTCGGCTAAGTGCTGACGTGGATGGCCTTTTCGCTCGGGGTGTTTCTTCTTGGAGGAGCCGCACTGGAGGGGATGGTGTACCTCCCGAACTGGTTTCACAACGTTCCCGACTCCCTTGTCACGACGCGGCAATTCCTGGCGGTTCGCACTCCAGGAAATTTCTTCCAGCTTTTCGCTCCAATGCTGGTGCTCATCAGCCTGATGGCAGTAGCGATTGGCTGGCGCCACCGCGGTATTCGCTGGGCCTTGCTGGCCGGGCTTCTGCTGCTTGCCGCGGCTGAGATCATGACATTCACTTTGGTCTATCCCAACATCCGCATCGTGCTCTCCGAGGATGTTGCTACGCGGCCGGTCACTGAACTTCGGCAGGCGTCCCGGGCTTTCTTTGTGTGGGGCTTCTGGGTTCGGGTGCCCATCACGACTGTCGCGGTGTGCTTCTACCTCTACGCAGCACGGCGCATGACGTTGCTCCGAGGGTCATCGAGCGAAGGACGATAGCCGCGGTGACACCTCCCACGCGCACCAAAAGAAGCACCGCCGTGCGATGGCATGCGGCGGACGGCTCAACGCGCCGTCCCGGATCCTGTTTCGAAGAGCGCGGGCAACGGCTGCCGCGCACCCCGACGTTCACGCCGGTTCAATCGGATGAAACCGAGGCGGACTTGCCGAACATCCGCCGATAGGTTAGCGGCGTCAGTCCCACAAGGCGCTTGAACAGCCGGCGGAAAGATGAAACATCCGAATAGCCTGCCTGCACGCTGATTTCCTCAACCGGTAACTGGGTGGTCTCCAGAAGCTGTTTGCCGTGCTCGATGCGCACATTCTGCAGGTAGTCGATCAGGGGAAGGCCTGTGGCGGCTTTGAATCGCCGTTTCAGGGTGCGCTCCGGGATTCCCGCGGCGTGGACAGCCTTTCCCAGGGCGTTCTGATCCTGGAAGTGTTTCTTCAGAAAGAGCTCGATCTTGCGTGCGATTCCCTCACCGTGCGGCAGCGGTCGCACCAGAGCCGTGTAGGGCAGTTCGCCTTCGTCGTGCCACTTCAGCAGGTAGACCTTGGCGATGCGCAGCACCTCACTCGGGCCAACATGGCGGGCGATCAGATGGAGCGCCAAGTCGCGCCACGACGTGGTCCCGCCGGCCGTGGCGATCCGTCCGGCCGCGTCGGCGTAGACCAGATTGGGCGCCGGGTCGAACCGTACTTTGGGAAAGCGCTTCCGGAAAAGATCCTGGTAGCCCCAGGCAGCCGTCCAGCAGCCCCGTCTCGGCCAGCAGATCCGCGCCGGAGCATGCGGAGTAAATTGTCGAGCCCAAAGCGTGGCGACGCCTGATCCATTCGATCAGGTCCGGGTACCGGCCGGCCAGCGTCTCGTCCGGTCCCAGCCAGAGCTCGGGGCAGGATCACGATTGGGGCCGCCGGGTCGTCGCTGACAGCGAAGTCCGGATTCACCGGAATGCGGTTGCCGCAGGTGAACAGTCCGCCGTCGGGCGAGACGATTCGTACCCGGAAGTATTGCCGCTCGTCACCGGAGCGAAGCAGAGTCTGCCAGACGTTCCCCGTCGCAAGGAGCACATCGAGCATGCCATACAGGGCCGAACCCGACGTCTCGCGCACAGCCACGATCAGCACGTCGATACTCCTCGGCGTCAGCCCGCGTGTTTATACCCGCTGGGAAAAACGGCGGCGCTGTCCCGCAGTTTGCTACCGTTGTCAAGATCGCCGACATCCTCAATGTCACTCTCGACGAACTCGCGGGACGACAGGATTCGAACTGCGGCGATGCCCGTATTCATAACCCCGAGTTGCACCGGCTCTACCAGAAAGTCGATCATCTCTCCGATGAAGATCAGAAGGCGCTGGTGATCGTACTCGATAGCGTGGTCAAGCGCTCCAAGGTCAGCCGCGTGATCGCGGAACTATAAACGGCGGAAGGAAGGGCACCATGAACACGGAGCTTACTCAACAGCAAAAGCGATCCCTTCGATCGCGCTTCGGCAATCGCCGAGATCGACGACGAGCCCGTTCGCGAGGAAGAACGCCGCGACATTGAAGCCACCCGTGAGTGGTTCAAGCACAACCAGGGGACTCCCTTCGAACAGGTTGTCACCGAACTCGGCTTCACCATGGAGGAAGTCACCAACTACCAGGACCCTTCGTCTGGTTTCAATCCACTCCGGCCGTTCCAGTAGCCCGGGGTTTCCCGCTCCATCCGCGAAACACTCTGCCAGCTCCGGACAGTCGGAAACAGCCCGTTCCCACAGCGCTTCAAGCGAATTCCGCGCTTGCCCCGTCCTGTCTTGCAGAGCCGCCTTATCCGGCATGCCGGCGTGATGCCCCGCAACCACGAAGCTGAGATCGGGCGCTTTTCCAAGTAACCGCGCGGCACAAGCGCCGTAGATCGAATGTGGCGCCTTCGTGACTTCCCCCCGCAACAATTGCTGGAACTCGTCCCGGTACTTGCCAAGATCGTGAAGCAACCCGGAAACTCTCGCCCGGCGGCCGAACGCGCGCGACCCGCCCGCCTCAATTGCGAATGACTCCGCCATCTCCCCAACCGCCCGCAGATGGTCACGTAGCAGCTGCCATCTGGCACCCGGTGTTTCCGGCTGTCGGCCGAGCCCATCGGAATGGGCCCAAAACCTTGCCATCTCTTCCTCCGATTAGAAAGCCATCATATAACATTTCACACGTACATCTAGCACGCTCAACGAGCCTTTCACTCGCATTTGGGCGGATCCTCCCCGAAGCTCCATCTTTTGTGCCACCGCAATGGGATTGAGGGACGACGCTACCCGGCGAATCAAAATTTATTTCTCCCATCCCCTCAACAACATCCCCAAATCGAGTTCACAGATGCAGCACCCCCATCCCGGACACTGGAACCGAGGAATACCATGTCCAAAAAACGACGCTTCTCGATCGCCAGAATGATCTCGGCCCGCGCCAACGGAGCCAAGTCCCCCGGCCCCTCCACTCCACAAGCCAAAGCCGCCATCGCCTTCAACGCCATCAAACACGGACTCACCGCCAAATCCGTCCTCCTCCCCGGCGAAGACCCCGCCGCCCTCAAGGTCCTCGCGGACACCCTCCTCGACGCCCACCAACCCGCCACCGACGAAGAGTTCCTTATCTTCGAAGAACTCGTGGCAAACAAATGGAGGATCCGCCGAATGTGGGAATCCGAACAAAGCCTCGTCCGCGTCGAAATGCTTCGCCAAAAGCAAGCCGTCGAAGCCGAGTTCCAAGGCGCAGAGTCCGACGTCCTCTACGCCGTCGCCCTCCAAAAACTCACTGACGATTCGAAGGCCCTCGCGCACATCCATCGCCAGGAAGTCCGCTATACCCGCGCCGCTGACCGCGCCCTCGACCAACTCCGCATTGCCCAAACCCTCCGCCGCGAACAGGAGACTGTCGAGAATTCACATACCCCCGAAAATCCGGCACCGGTCGAACCAACCAATACCAACGAAACCAACAACTTGGAAACCGCAGACACAAAAATTCAAAACAACCCCAAGCCCTCCGAAAACTACCCGCCCCAGGGGGTAGCCACTGCACCCCTTGAACGCCTTCCAGACCAGCAATAAGCGAGGAAACCAATGTCATCCACACGAATCCACCATTCCCCGGACCTCACCCTCCGCCCTCGCGCCAACGAGGCACCCGCCAAGGCCAAAACTGCGCCCGGTGAGCCGGACCCCATCCCCTACGACGTCTGGATGCAGTTCCACGCCGTCATCGTCCAGGCGCTCATTCCCTACAAAGAACCACTTCAAAAAGTAACCCAGGCCGTCAACGAACTTGGAAAGAGACTTGGAATTGTCATATGATTTTCCACCCCCAACGCCGGAGCCGCGCGGCCAGCGCGACGGGTACCACGGCCTGCTAGCGGTAGTTGACGTAGAAGGGCGAGGCCCAGGCGATCTCGGGGTCACCATCAGGGCGTTCGGTGTCGCGCTGAAAGGCGCGCACGTAGTAATAGCTTCGGCCGGCTTTCACGTCGCTATCGCGGTAGTCGAGCGTGGCGTGGCGGCCGTCGAGAGCAGTGGTGTAGACGATCTTCCCGTCTTTGACAACCTCGAGGCGGCGCAAGGTATCGGGGGCGTCGATGGTGCCCTGAATCCGGATGGGCGCGTTTACCGGGTGTGACCATTCCTCGCCGGGCATGTGAGTTCCGGAGGTGATGCGGACGATCATTTCATCGGTGGCAGCATAGGTGCGGCGCTCGTACATGCCTTCCAGGACGCCGGCGCGGTCGGCCGTTTTTGCCCACACCGCAGCCCAACTGTTGTGGGTGGAGGCATGATCGGAGAACGAGACGAAGCCGTAGGTGTTGCCCTTAGCCAGCGCGTCGCGGGCGAAATGACCGGGCTCGTCGGTTTGCGTTCCGCCGCGGCGATCGCCCTTGGGGGCGCGCCAGTACTCGTAGCTGCCGCGGGCGCCCTGATAGATTTCGAGCAGGCAGTCAAACCGCGCGTTCGGCCAATTGAAATCCGCCAACGGGCCGGCGGCGAAGGTATGCGGCACGATCACGGAACGCTGTCCGGGTTGGGAAAGCACGTTTTCCTCCCAGAACTTCCACATCGCCGGCGGCGAGTTGTCGTCGGAATCGATGCCCCTGTTACGGTCGATCATCCGCAATGGCGCTCCGCGCTTGAGGAAGAGGACGTTGCGATGGCCGCCGGGCCGCTGCATGGAATGCTCGTAGCTGTAGACTCCAATGAATTTGGGCGCGTGGGTGAACATATCGACGGCTTTCTGCACGCCGTACCACTGATAGTCGCGGAGACCGTCGGGCCACTTACCGCCGTTTGTTTCGTTGTGGTCACTGGTGCCCAGAAAGTCTAATTGCGCGGCGTCTATGGCATAGCGGTAAGTATCGAGCACGGAACCGTCGACGCCGGAGTGGCCTCGGATGTCGGTGTGTCGATGACTATCGCCCAGCAACAACGTATAAGTACGGCCTCCGGCGCGCATGGTGTTGCGGGGTCTGGGGGGCGGCGCTGTTTGCGGAGCCGGGAGAGTCATTTCCTTGAGGGCATTGCCTGCGCCTTGCTTCCCGTCGGCCCATTCGGCGATCTGGGCCACGTAGTGCAGCGCGTGCGCCTGGCTGGTGGGCACCACGGTCTCTGACCGTCCATCGCTCGCGTAGGCAACAGTGAATCCACCATCGGCGGATGGGGCCAGCGAGGCATGCTGCGAGTTGTGGCCCGAGCTGTTCCCAAGCTGCCATGGCTCAGACCATGCGCCATCGGTGAGCCGCATTCCGTAGAAGTGATAAATCTCGTTCGGCTTAATGCCGGTCCAATGGCGGAAGACGAGGACGAGAGCGCCGGAACGGTCTACCGCGAGATGGGGCAGTTCGGCGAATTGCTTCATGCGCCCTGTGAACTTCACTTCCGGCTGGGTTGTGGGCTCGAGGAGGCGGCCGTTGGCGTAGACGCGGACATGGAGATCGCGTTTCCAGTGGAGTCCGCCGCTGCCGGGCGCGGAGCTGGATGTCGAATAGTCCTTGCCCCAGTTTTCGCCGCCGTCGTCCCAGGCAATCCAGACTCGATCCTGCGCGTCGACGGTGATGGCGGAATGGAACTGCGCGGCCGGTTCGGTGGTTACCGGAACGGCGGCGCCGAGCTTACCGGATGCATCGAGAGATCGAAGCATGACGTCGTAGTTGCCGTGATCGTAGGAGTCCCAGGAGATCCAGGCCGTGCCGTCCGAGCCCGTGGCGACGGCGGGTTCCCAGTCGCCGCCGGTGCTCGACGAAATGAGTATTTCGCGACTCCAGCGCTTCCCGGCCCGG
>JBGSME010000847.1:0-3503 GCA_041740335.1 Bryobacteraceae bacterium
GGGATTCCGGCGGCGGCGGATGGCATTGCGGAGCACGGCGGCGATGAGCATCGCGGCGAATGCGGCGCCGAGCGCGAGCGGAATGGCGATCGCCGGATACCGCAAGAGTATGGTGATGTTGGCGGGTAGTTGGGGGAGGAAGTAGATATCGGTGGCAAGAAGCGGCAGGCCGAGTTGGCTTTGCTTGATGGCGTCCGCGGCGAGGATGAGTGCGAGGATTGCGCCGGTGAGGACCGAGGCGAGCGCGAAACGGGCGGTGAGGAAGGCGAGAACGAGCCACAGGCCGGCGATGAAGGCAAGGGAAATCAGGAAGCTGGTGAGCGACGATTCGCCGAGGAGCAGCAGAGATGAAAAGACGAGAAGGGCCGCAGAGCTTGCGCCGCGAATGAGCGGGGCGATGCGTCCGGGGGAAGTGCTCACTGCTGGTCGGGGACGGTCAGGTACGAAGTTCGGCGACGATTTCGGCGGCGACGCGGCGTGCTTCGGCGACGGCATCCTTGGGGAAGCTGATAGCGCCGACGCGAGGATGGCCGCCGCCACCGTAGCGTTCGCAAATCGTGGCGAGATTGTGTTTGAGTTCCTTGGTGGCCCAGGGGTTGGAGCCGACCGAGATTTTGGTTCGGAAGCTGGCGGTGAGCACCGAGACGGTGTACAGGGAGTCCGGGTGGAGATAGTAAGGGATGAACTTGTTGTAGCCTTCGACGCCTTGATCGACGAGATCGAACGAGATCACATCGTCTTCACATCGGGATACCTTGCCGATGAGATCCATCATGCGAAGGTGTTCCTGATAGAGGGGTTGAAAGAGCCGCTGGACTTCGTCACTGGCGGCGATGTCGGCGAGGGCGCGGTGGCGCATTTGGCCAATGATGGTCTGGACGATACCGGAACCTTTTGCGCCTTCGATGACGAGTACGAGTTGGGTGGCAGGGATCTTGATTTCGACGGCTTGTTTGGCGTCGGTATACTGGGCGCCGTCGATGATATCGGCCCAGTGAACGAGGTCGGCGAGGTCAGGGGCTTCGAAGCCGAAGCGTTGGCGTGCGACGTCGGCGATGAACTGGGTGCAGGAGCGGTACTGGGGATCGAAGAAGTGCCAGGGCACTTGAGCGGTGCGGAACTGTTCGGCGTCATCCGGGGTCAGGAAGGCGCTCTGATGGTGATCGAACCACCAGGTGAGACGGGAGGTTGGAGAGTACTTAAAATCGACGATGGCATTGATATCGCCATCGAAGAGATTGTCGTCCCAGGTCTGGTTTGGGGTGTGCATCATCCCGGTGAAATCGAAACCCGCACCGGGGTAAAACTTCTCTTCAACAAAGCGGCTGAAGAAGGCGGCTGAGGCTGCGCCATCGAAGCAATGGTCGTGATAGAGGACGCGTATCCGCATGGCCTAGGGGTGAAAACTTTCTAGCATCTCGCAAATGAGGGGGTAAAATCAAGTGCGATCAGACGGAATCGAAATCGGAAGGGTCGTCTTCGAGTTCCGAGGCCTGCTGGGAATAGCGCCGCAGAACGGCGATGGAGGAGGAAGAAGAGAACCCGGCATAGCGAAGTTTGCGAAAAGCAGAAGCGAGGTTTTTCGGTTCGGAGAGGTAGGCGGGGAGCGGGGTGCCGCGAAATTTTCGGGCGAGGAATTGCTCGATCATGCCGGTTTCGTCGCTTGCGGCGTAGGCGTGTTCGACGGCTTTCTCGGCAACAGTCGGGGCGACGCGTCGAGTCCGGAGGTCGCGAAGAACGCGTTGACGGCCGAGCCCCTGGCTATCGCGGCGCCAGTTGGCGAAACTCTCGGCGAAGCGATTGTCGTCGAGGTAGCCGTATTCCTTGAGGCGTTCGAGAACCGGGGGGATGTCATTGGGGGAGGCCGCGCGCCGATTGAGGCGGTCACGGAGTTCCCCGGAGGAAAGGGCGCGGCGGCCAAGAGCGCCGAGGGCGTACTGGAGCAGTGCGTCGGCATCGAGTTTTTTGGGGGCGGGCCGGGGCATGAAAGTAACGGATGGAGCAGCATGGCGGCGGCGCTGCTCAAGTACTATTAGATCATCAGGGCCGCATGGGGGTGAGCGCTGCGTTACACTCAGAACAGAAAGGACGTTGTTATGGATGACAGACGGCTTTCGTACTTTTTTCTAGGTCTTGGAATTGGGGTCGCGGCCGGAGTTCTTTTCGCGCCCAAGACCGGCGATGAGACACGGGCATTGCTGCGTTCGCGCGCCGAAGACAGCGGCGATTATTTGAAGCGGCGGAGCGAAGAGTTGAAGGAAGCGGCTACCGATGCGGTGGAACGCGGGCGGTCTGCGATATCGCGGCAGCGGGATCAGTGGTCAGCCGCGGTGGATGCGGGCAAGAGCGCGTACCGGGAGACGGTGAGCGAGAGGCCGGAATCGGCTTCGCTTCCAGAAGGAATTTAGTAGCAGGCAAATGGATTCAAACGCGCTGGTAATCGTAATGGCGGCGGCCGTGGTTGTGTCGGCCCTGGCCTTGGTGTCGATGGCGCTGATGGTGTTCGGCATTTTCAAATCGGTGCGGATGCTGCGCGAGCAGGTGAGCGCGTTCCTGCCGCGGGCCGAAGCACTGGTGGAAACCAGCCACAAGACGCTGACTGAGACGCAGGCGCAGATGCGCGAGATCAGCACCCGGGCGGTGGCGGTGCTCGACACGACGCAGGCCCAGTTGACGCGAGTGGATGCATTCGTGGGCGAAACAACGGGCCGGGCGCGAGTGCAGATGGATCGCGTGGAGCTGATGCTGGACGATACGATGAGCCGCGTCCACGACACGGTGTCGCAGTTGAATAACACCGTATTGAAGCCGATGAAGGAAATCAACGGAGTGGCGGCTGGCGTACGGGCCGCGCTGCAGCATTTTTTGCGCGGGAACAAGCCGAATATCACGCAAGTTACATCCGACGAGGAAATGTTCATCTGATCGACGTTCACAGCCACATCCTCCACGGCATGGACGATGGGGCCAGGAGCTTTGAAGAGAGCCTCGCTATGGTTCGCATGGCGGCGGAATCGGGCACCACGGATATCGTTGCCACACCCCATGCCAACCTGGAATTCCGATTCGATCCCGAATTGATCGATGAGCGTCTGCGCGCGCTACGAGCGGAAGCGGGCGAGGCGCCGCGGCTGCACAGAGGCTGCGACTTCCACCTTGCTTACGACAATGTGCAGGACGCGATCGAGCATCCGGGAAAATACACGATCAATCACGGTCGCTACCTATTGGTGGAATTTTCAAACCTGGCGATTTTTCATACGACAACGGATATCTTCGACCGGCTTTTGGGCGCGGGAATGGTGCCGGTGATCACGCATCCGGAGCGGAATCCGCTCTTGCAACAGCGGCTGGTGGAGTTGCGGCGGTGGGCGGAAATGGGCGTACTACTGCAGGTGACGGCGGGATCGTTGCTGGGATCGTTCGGATCCAAGGCGCGCGACTTCTCAGAGACACTGCTGAAGGAAAATCTGGTGCATTGCATTGCAAGCGACGCACACGAC
>JBGSME010000848.1:0-5090 GCA_041740335.1 Bryobacteraceae bacterium
AGTACAGGCCGTCGGCGCGTTGTTCGATGCGGAGGAATTCGAAGGAGACCATGCGGTCTCCGGCGATGGTTCGGCCGATGCCGAGCATGGCTCCCGCGGTGGGAGGAAGCCAATGTTCTTCGATGCGCGCCTTGCCGAGGGCGCCGGTCCAATGGCCGGCGAGCCAGGTAAGATCGGCGACCGAGGGTGTGCTTTGCGCGAACAGTGTTGCCGGGCCGAGAACTACGAAAGCCTGCAAGGCTGTCGCCAGCTTAGACATCGCAGATGCTGACGCCCTGCTTGAGAGATGCGATTTTGTCAGCGCGCTTGGGGATGAACTCCTGGGCGACGAAACCTTTGAAGCCGGTTTCGAGGATTGCCTTCATGATCGCGGGATAGTAGAGTTCCTGGGAATCGTCGATTTCGGCGCGGCCGGGAACGCCGCCGGTGTGATAGTGCGCGATGTAGGGATGGTGCTTTTTGATGGTTGCGATCACGTCGCCTTCCATGATCTGCATGTGATAGATGTCGTAGAGGAGTTTGAAGCGCTCCGAGCCGACCTTCTTGGCGAGTTCGACGCCCCACTCGGTGTGGTCACACATATAGTCCTTATGGTTGACCTTTGAGTTGAGCAATTCCATCACAACGGTGACCTTGTGTTTTTCAGCGAGCGGCATCAATTTCTTCAGACCGATGGCGCAGTTGTCCATGCCCTGCTCGTCGGACATGCCGTCGCGGTTGCCGGAGAAGCAGATGAGATTTTCGAGGCCGGCGGCGGCGGCTTTGGGGATGAAGTCCGAGTAGACCTCCATGAGAGCGTCGTGGTGCTCAAGCCGGTTGAAGGCTTTAGGGATTGCACCAATTCCTTTGTTGACGGCACCGGAGGCCATGGCGCAAGTGAGGTTGTACTTCTTGAGCGTCGGCCAATCCTCGGGTCCGAGGAGTTCAATGGAGTTGAGCCCGATCTCTTTCGCCTGCTTGCATAGGTCTTCGAGGGAAATGTCGCGGTAGCACCACTTACAGACGGAATGGTTGACGCGGCCCTTCATGGCGGCGTCGGCGGCGGCGAGACGATGCGAGAGCGACGCGGCGGCGAGCGCAGTCGCTTTCATGGCGGAGCGGCGATCGAGGGTCATCATGCCTACATGATGGCACAGTCAATTGCCGAACCAGACCGGATTGGTAAACGCGCCGTTACCGGCGACGTCCCAGAACTCGAGGCGAGCCCATTTCGCGCCGGGGGCGGGCACCTTGAAATTGAACTCCTTCTCCTCGAACGCGTGTGTCTCCGCGGCGGGGATTGTTTCCCGGTGCGTGTTTGCGCCATCACCCCAGACGACCACGGCTTGCGCGAGCGGGAAGGTGTATCGGGCCAGTGCGGTCACTGTGAGGCCTGGTTCAATCTTCACCCGGGGCAGCAGGACCTGGCCCTGCGAGACGAAGTAGTCGCCGCGCTTCAGGGCTTGGAGCATTTGCCCGTAGTCATCAAACGACGGCAATTGGCCGATCCGGACGTAGTTGGCGTTCATATGGCCGTAGAGTTCGTGGGTTGAGTCCACCTGGAACATGTCGACTTCGGCGAGAAGGCGTTTTCTGCCACCCCAGTTGTTCATGTCGTCCAGGAGGTTGAGTGCGCGGACACCCTGGCGAAGAGTGGACAGATCCGCAGGCATGGCCTTCCAGCCCGCGCCGAGGAACGCCGGGTCTTTAAAGAAGTCCGCGTTTTGGTACTTGTCAGGAAATCCCATCGAGCCCTTGGTGCGCGGATGGGCGGTGTAAGCCAAGCCGTTTTGTTCGCGGATGAGGCGGAGCATATCGGCGGCGTCGCCGGTGCGGAAAACGCTTCCGTATTTGGGGTGAGTTTCGGTGAAAGGCTGTCCGGTTTGGCGCGACATGAACCATTGGACGGGCTTCGGGAAGGCGAGGATCCAGTGGCCGCCGAGGTGGACGTTGGCCTCTTCGGCGGGGATGAGGAGAAATGTCGGGTCCGATTGCGCGCGGCAGGCGCGGTAGTAATTCTCCAACTCCTGGAGGCGCAGATCGGTGGTATCGCGAGGGTGTCCGTCGCCGTGGAAGTCGGCGATCATCGCGGCGTCGATACCCAAACGCTTCAGAACCGGTTTGAAGGGAGGCTGCCATGCGGGTCCGTTGGCGGCGGCTTGGACGGAGAAGGCGAAGTGCCAGTGGGCGGCGAGCGTTTTGTATCCGGGGAGGGCGGGGAAGCGGTCGCGATGGGTGTAGCGGACTGCGGCTTCGAGAGCGGCGTTGGGCGAACTGGGGGACAACTGCAGGAACAGGGCCAGGCGTTGGGTGGTTCCCGGCGGAGCGTTCATCCACGGGTAGTAGACCCAGTTCTCGTCGGGCAACTGGCGGATTCCGAGGGCGGCTGCGCCGCGGAAGGAACGAGCCCACACGAAGCCGAGGTTACTGGTGAAGTCACGAGGCATCATGTATTGGTGCGGCGGTGGAAAGATGGCGAGCGACCCGCCTTCGGTTTTGGCGGCGAGGGAGCGGTAACGGGCCTCTAGGGGCTGGCGTTCGGAGGCAAAGAAAGGCAAGGTCTTCGATTGCAGTGCGTTGTTGGTGTCGAAGTAGGCCACTTGGGTCGCCATGGTCCTGCCGGCGCCCTGGTCGTTTTCGGCGTTCCATTCGAAGCCGGCATCGTAGTAGAACGCCGTGCCGGGCTCTTCGGTTGAGACGACGGCTTCCTGTTGGATCAGTTGCGATCCAGGAAAAAAGGTGTACGCGATGGATCCCTTGAAGATGCCGAGGCGGAGGCCTTCGAAGAGCAGCTGGACGCGGTCGCCTTGTGAGGAAGCGGTGGCGCGGGTTGGCTGAAACTGCATTTGAAAGCGGCGTGTGCCTTCCGGGTGTGAAGGAGGGAAGTCAAAGAACTGGTCCCAGCCGCCGCGGCGTTTGCCGGTTTCGATCCAATACTGTGGCCGAGCGCCTTGGACGATGGCGCTGCCGCCGGCGGCGATGGACTTGATGAGCGGCTGTTTGTCGTCGAGGGAGAACTCGGCTGTCCATGGGCGGTTGTCTTCGCCGGTCCACTGGACACGGAGGAGCTCGGGCGTTGCGGCGACCTGAATCGCGCGTGAGCGGACCTGGGCGGTGTCGGCGGGGAAGATGGCGAGAGCGAGGAGAATGGGGAGTGTCATGGGAGTGAGACCGGTGCGCTTTCTTTGGCGCGCGCGGGAGTGAACGAAATGCGGGGAGCGGCGGAGCGGATCTGTTCGAGCCAGAAGACGCCGTCGAAGTTGCCGGAATTGCCGCGCGTGGAAATGAAGTCGAGGTCGCCGTCGTTGTCCATGTCGCGTGCGATGAAGGCGTCGAACATGCCGCGTTTGCGGCGTGAGATGTCGTGACGGGGCCAGGGCCTGGTGATTGCGCTGGGGCCGGGGTTTCGGAACCAGGCAAGGCGTCCGCAGACGCTTTTGTTCGTGATGGATGCGCCATCGTGGTCGCGGGGGTCCTGGCTATAGCCTCCGATGAGGATGTCGGGTTGGCCGTCGGAGTCGATGTCGGCGATGGTGATGCCGGTGGGCGAATCGGGGGCGGCGTCGCCGATGGGGTGAAGGGTCCAGGATTTGTCCAACGAACTGGGTTGTTCCAGCCAAACGACGGACGTGGGTGTTTCGTTCATGACGATGTCGAGGCGCCCGTCGCGGTTGAAGTCGTGGAAGGCGACCATGAACGCGGAGAGGCGCTTTGAACCGGACTGGAGAGGGACGGTGCGTCCGGCGACTTCGACTCGATGTTCGCGGAAACGGATAGCGCCGTTTTTGTTTGAAACGTTTTCGAACAAGATGGTGCGGGACTGGCCGCGGGAACCGGCGATGATGTCGAGGTCGCCATCGTTATCGATGTCGACCGGCTGTGAGTTGATCGGGATGGGGACCCTGGTGAGCACGGTCTCCTTCCAGCCGACCCGGGAGAGCGGGTTTGGGGGCGGCGCGAACCAGGAGATGGTATTGGGCGGGTGATCGCCGTCGTCTTGAGTGAGCGGATTGACGGTGCCCAACTGGTCGCCTTTGTTGGGCGTGACGATTTCGAAGTTGCCATCGCGGTTGAAGTCGGCGAAGAAGACGCGGATGAAGGAGCCGCGATTGAGAGTGTTCGACGGAATGACGCGGGGCCAAGCGCCGGCGCGAATTTTTGCGGGGTCGGCGGGATTTTGAAAATAGATAAGGTGAGCGAGTTCGCAGGCGACGATGATGTCGGGCCAGCCGTCATGGTTGAGGTCGGCGACGGAGGCGTCTTCGGCGGCGGTGGCTTGTTTGCCTTCAGCGAGGGTCGCGATGGTCCATCGGTCGGGATTGGCGGAGCCGAAGGCGAGCCGGATGTGGTGGGAATCTTCGTGGACGGAGAGGATATCGGGGTGGCCGTCTTTATCGAAGTCTGCGAGTTGGAGGCCATCGCCGCCGCGCAGGGGGACGCCGCCGCTCAACTGCTGGTCGTCGATGAGGTGTTCGCGCCAGGAGATGAACTGGCCTTGCGGAGTGCGGGCGGTGGTGGGCGTATCGGCGACGGTGAGGATGGTGGGAGGCGGGAGCAGCAACAGGGCGAGGAGCAACCGTGGCATTGGGTCTACGGTATCATCTTCGTGATGAATCGGGTTGCCGGATGGACCGTACTCGCGGCGGTTGTCTGTAGTCACGCTTGGGGGCAAGTGGCGCCGTCGCAGGCGTTGGCGATTACGGGGGCGACGGTGATCGATGGAACGGGGAGCGCTGCTCGCGTGGCGAATGTGGTCGTTCGGGGGGACCGGATTATCGCGGTGGGCGGACCGGTTCCGGCGGGCGCGATGGTGATCGACGGGAGCGGGCATACGCTAACGCCGGGATTTTTCGATCTGCATACGCATCTGCCGTATTCGGGAATGAGCGGATTCTGGGGTGACTGGTCGAAGAATCTGAAGGCATATCTATATTGCGGAGTGACATCGGTGGCGGACTTCGGGTCGTACCCAGAGATGTTTGAGCCGATGCGGAAGTTGTTGCGGTCAGGGACGGTGATGGGTCCACGGATCCATATGGCGGCGCGAATGACCTCGCCGGGGGGGCATGGGGCGGAGGGCGGCCGGGGAGACCTGTTTTCGCTCGAAGTCC